>CAVKAU010000129.1:0-3324 GCA_963654035.1 bacterium
TGGTTATACAAGAATTACCGAACACAAGCATTTTGATCCTTATTGCGAAAACCATCATTCAACGATTATCTATAAGGAATATCCAGATACATATTCAGATGGAAAGATTCCTTATTACACCGTTAACGATGAAAGAAACAATGAATTAGCCAAGAAATATCTTGCTGAAGCAAAGAAACTCGAACCGCATGTTTATTTCTTAGGTCGTTTAGCCTTATATCGATATTTTGATATGGATGACGCGATAATGGCAGCAAAAGAATTATTCGACAAATTAGCTAAATAAAGGAGAAAGAGATGAAATACGTTGGCATTGATATTGGCGGAACCTCAATTAAGGGAGGATTCGTTTCAGAAGAAGGAGAAATCCTTAATCGTTTTGGCTTCCCAATCGACAAGAACGCGGCCCAAGAAGAGCTAATCAACCGTCTTGGAGATTTGATTAACGAACAAATCGTTAAATGCGATTACAAGAAATCTGATTTTGCCGGCATTGGCATTGGCTCTCCTGGTTCAATCAATTCAGACACAGGCTGTTGCGATTTCTCTGGCAACCTAAATTGGCATCATCTTCCAATCGTGGAAATGGTTGAAAAAAAGACCGGAATGAAAGCAAGAATTGCCAATGACGCAAACGCAGCCATGGCTGGCGAAGCCAAATTCGGCGTTGGGAAAAATTACCACAATCTCGTTTTACTAACATTAGGCACTGGCGTTGGCGGAGGAATCTATCTCAATGACCACCTTTATGCTGGAAATGAGGGCAAAGGCGGAGAAATGGGGCATATGATCATTGCCATGGACGGAGTTCAATGCTCTTGTGGACTTAAGGGCTGTTTTGAGGCATATGCTTCGGTTACGGCTCTTATTCGTCAAACAAAACAAGCAATGGAAAAAGACAAGAATTCCATCATGTGGGATTATGTCGCATATGATATTGACAAAGTTGATGGGAAAACCGCTTTTGAGTGCTCCAAACAAGGTGATAAGTCCGCTTTAAAAGTCGTTGATCAATATGAAGACTATTTAACTATTGGTTGCATTAATTACTGTAACATCTTTAGACCTGATGCCATCGTTCTTGGCGGAGGACTCTCCAACCAAAGAGAATATCTAACAAGCGCCATCGAAAAGAAACTTAAAGAGAAGAAGTACGGTTTTGAGTGCACTGCACCTGTAAAAGTATTTGTTTCCACCTTAGGAAATGATGCAGGAATCCTTGGCGCGGCAGCATTGTTCATTGATTGAAAAAACGAAAATTAAGACGTAAGAGTCAAAATCTTGCGTCTTTTTTGTTTTTTAATTCACTTTGCTGAATCTCATAAAATAAAAAAGTCGCTCCGAATTTTCCGAAATGTAGTAAAAAAGTCGCTCCGAATTTTCCGAAAGTCAATAAAAAGTCGCTCCGAATTTTCCGAAAAAGTATATAATTAATTTAGAGAGCGTTAAGATGAGTGAGAAAAAAATCGAATTAAAAAGACACGTTGATGAATGGCTTGTCGCTTGGAAAAATAAAGCCAATCACAAGCCGGCCCTAATTAAGGGAATAAGACAATCAGGCAAAACATTTTCTATTAAGAGTTTTGCTTTTGCCAATTATGAATCCGTTATCTACTTAAATTTTTGGGACAACCCATCTCTTATTGATGTTTTTAATGGGAATTTAGATATAGAAACAATTATTAGGGAACTTTCGGTAAAAATGCAACTCCCACCTTTGCTAGACGGTAAAACGATTTTCATCTTTGATGAAGTGCAGGACTGCCCAAAAGCCTTGCTTTCTTTAAAAACAAACGCTAACGACAAAAGATATGATTTTATTGCTTCGGGATCATATTTGGGAGTTAATGGATATGTTGTTGGCGATGGCACGCCAAAACCGGTTGGAAGTGTTGAAGAATTTGACATGAGAACACTGGATTTTGAGGAATTTTTATGGGCAAAAGGATTTAAAGACGAACAAATATCATACATTAAAGATGCTTTTAAAAATAAAACGCCATTGTCGAAATCGATGCATGAATCATTCTCATCACTTTTTAGGGAATATATGTGTATTGGCGGTTTTCCAGAAACAGTTAAGAACTATATTGAAACAAATGATATAAATGCATCGCTTGAAATAACTAGAAGAATTAGCAAGGATTTGCAAGATGACTTTGGAAGAAGAAAAGATAAAAACAATAAGCCTATCTTTTCTCCAAGTGAAGTTACGAGAATAAGGAACGCCTATTCTTTAATTCCTTCTTTCTTAGGAAAGGAAAACAAAAGGTATATTGTTTCTAAAATTGAGGGAAAAGGCTCTAAAGATGCAGGTAAAGACGCTTTGGGATATTTAAAAGATACAGGGATAATTTTAAAAGTGCATAATCTCTATTTGCCATCAATTCCGCTATCAGTAAACGTTATAGACAATCAATATAAAGTATTTCCTACAGATATTGGACTACTAGTTTCGATGCTAGAAGACGGGACAACCAATGCGATAATGTCTGGAAACTTAGGCATAGGAAAAGGAATGCTTTACGAAGGAGTAATAGCGGAAACTCTTCATAAAAGGGGTGCTAATCTTTTCTATTTTGCAAAAGAATCGGGCCTTGAATTGGATTTTGTCGTTAATGTCGCTGGTGAATCAACAATTTTAGAAGTTAAATCCGTAACTGGTAATGCAAAAAGTGCGAAAACAGTCATGAAACACCCGGAGCATTATGGAAAAATAAATTTGGTTTGTATCAAAGACTCTAATCTTTCCTTTAATGATGGAGTCTTAACGATTCCCCATTACATGGCTTTTTTGCTATTTGATTGGTCGCCAACTATTCCAGCTTGATGTTAATTTTTGTGATTATCATTTGCCTAGTCAGCAAAATCTTTTAGCCATAATTATTGTGAGATGTGACTGTATGAAATAAAACCACACAATTCAAAGAAAATAGGCATTTTAATAAATAATGCAACATAGATAAAATAGCACCTTCGTTATATAGTTAATTCAAAGAGATGAGGAGGATGTTTCATGGCGTTTTATTTGAACAAAGATAATTGTAAGTTCCTTGAATATAGAAACGGTCGCATATATGTTGATAAATCCATGTTTATCAGCCACATCAACTCTTCGTTGAATACGCCGGATAAATATATGTGCGTTACTCGTTTAAGAAGATCTGGAAAGACTTTAGCCCTTTCAATGCTTAACGCTTATTATTCCAAGGGATGTGACTCTAAAGAAATCTTCGATGAATTAGAAATATTTAAAGATTCATCCTATCTAACTCATCTCAATAAACATAATGTTATATGGGTGGATATGGCTAGTTTATATAC
>CAVKAU010000130.1:0-5398 GCA_963654035.1 bacterium
CATTAGTTCCTATCTTTCCAATGATTCTTGGTGAAATCATATCGATTCTCTCAGGCTCAATGATCATTGAAAACATCTTTGCCGTTAATGGCGTGGGCGGCTTATATCTCGACTCAATTAACAAAAGAGACTACGACGTCTTCCAGTTTGTCTCAATGTTCTATATCCTTATCGGTTTGTTAGGAACATTAGTTGTTGACGTTTCCTATGGAATCGTTGATCCACGTATTAGAATGGGGAGCAAAAAATAATGGAAAATAAAGAAATCATGAATCAGCCCCAAAATGTAATGGAGCTAGAGAATCTGCCTAAAGAACTCTTCAAAAAATCAAAAGTCGACACAGAAACATTGCATGACCAAGCTTTTGAAACGAAACCAGTATCTTTCTTAAAAGGCGCTTTCATGCGTTTTGCAAAAAACAAAGCTTCAATTGTTGCTGCAGTCATTATTGCAGTCATTATTCTTTATGCAATAATCGTTCCTTTTGCTTCGCCAAAAGCCCACGTTAGCGCAACTGAATATCCAGGTGGTTTCAGCGACCGCAATTTCAGCTATGTCCTTCCTTACAATCCTATTTTTAAAGGAACGGGATTCTGGGATGGAACAGAAGTCGTCGAAGGCTATAGCGAGCAAGCCGTTTCATTGTTGCAAAATGATGATTCTAACCATAATAAACTTGTTGAAGTTATCTCCTCAAAGGTAGATGAGGTCACCCCATCTTATAAAATCACAACTTATAAGATTCGTATAGATTCCTATGCTGTAGGCAATAAAGTTATAACGATAGATGAATCCGCATATAACAATCTTGTTAGCTATGAAAAAGAACAAGGCATTTACCACGTTCTTAGCGGTGATAAGAAATCTATCATGAAGCCACTTATCGATGTCGCAACATATATCACTCAATATAAAGATATAATGGCTCAAGATTTGTCCAACTGCAATTATTCAGAATTAGGCAAAACATCTGATCAAATCGCTATCAAAACAAAAATCGATAACGTAACTGACGCAATGAATAACTATTACAACCAAAATGCGAATATTTATTATCAGCTCAGCGCGAAAAAGAATGGTGAATACGTCCAAAATGGTTTCATCACAGTAAAAGATACTGATGGAAATCTCGTTCCAATTTATAAAGTTGATTCCGAAGGCAATTATGTTTATGCCAATATCTCCAACGGAATGGCGCAAATCCGTGTTGATTACTTTGATTATTTCGTCTATCACAATGGCTTCCAACCATATTATTTGTTTGGTGCAAATGATTCTGGGCAGGATTTGTTTCTTCGTTTAGCGACAGGTGCAAGATTCTCCCTTTTATTAGGTGTTGGCATTTCCTTAATCAACATTCTTATCGGTGTTATTTGGGGTTCTATTTCTGGATACTATGGTGGTAAAGTTGACCTTATCATGGAACGTTTCACTGATATCATCTCAGCTATCCCATCAGTTATTATCCTTACAATTTGTTCAATTCAATTTACCGATAACGCCTCATTAAAATCAGCAATAGGCGATGCCGGAATCATGATTTTGGCATTCTTAGTCGCCTTCGTCTATTCAGGATGGGTTGGAGTTGCAGGCACTACCCGTATGCAGTTCTACCGTTTCAAAGGACAAGAATACGTCTTGGCGTCTAGAACTTTAGGTGCAAAAGATAGAAGACTTATCTTTAAACATATCTTACCTAACGCTATCGGTACATTAGTCACATCATCCGTCTTAATGATTCCTTCCGTCATCTTCTCGGAATCTTCATTAAGCTACTTAGGCATCATCAATTTCACGACAAGTGGAATCTCTTCAATCGGTTCATTGCTCGAAGAAGGTCAAACAGCAGGTTTGAGCTCACACCCACACCTTCTGCTTTTCCCATGCATCATCATCTCTTTATTGATGATTTGCTTCAACCTCTTTGGCAACGGCTTACGTGACGCCTTCAATACATCATTAAAAGGAAGCGAGGAATAATTATGGCTAAGGAAAACAAACAATTAGAAAAAATCCTAGACGTAAAGAACTTACGTATTTCCTTTAGAACAGATGGTGGAACCGTCAAAGCGGTTAGAGGAATCTCCTTCCCATTATATAAAGGAAGAACGTTAGCTATCGTTGGTGAATCTGGCTCAGGTAAGTCAGTTACTTCCAAAGCCATACTTGGCATCTTAGCTGGCAATAAAATAATCGAAGACGGTCAAATTCTCTATGATGGAAAAGACCTTCTTCAAATAAGCGAAGACCAATTCTCCAAGATTCGTGGTGTGAAAATCTCCATGATCTTCCAAGACCCTCTTTCATCTTTAAACCCAATCATGATTGTCGGAAAGCAATTAACTGAAGCCATGATTCTTAAACATAAAGCTGATAAAAAAGAGGCAATCCGTTATCTTTCTAAGATTGATGCCATTCTTAAAAAAGCCGATCCAGACGAGATGAAGATCGTTCTTGATGAACAAAAAGTCGGCACATTCGATATCAAAGAGCATGAGGACATCTTCTTCCATGCCGCAAAAATATCCGTTGATGAGCAAAAAGATGCAATCAATGAATTGTTGCCTAAACTCGAAGACGCATATTCTTCTTTATATTCTTCAGATGAAGACTATAAGCCTGAGAAAGTCTTAGCAGTTCTTAACCCTCTTTTTGCTCCATTAACTAAATGTGAGCTTTCTATTGCAAAGAGTCCAGATAACGTCATTTCCGTTTTCCATATTCAAGCTAAGAATTATGTTAAGGCAGCAAAGGATTCTTTAAAACACGAAGAAATCAAAGCCAAAAACTTTGCTAAATATAACGTTTCTGACTTCTTTGATTTGCCTGCTTCAGTCCGTGCTAAATCACGTGAAACCATCGTTTCCCAAGAAGAACATAAAGCGCATTTCAAAGCAGCCTTCGATGAATTGCTTGAGCATTTAAAGCAATTAACACAAAGAAACGAAAGAGAAATTCAATATATTGGTGAAGAAACTATCGAAGCCTACGATAAGGCCATAGATGTTCTTAATAGCACTCTTACTAAAAAAGAAGCAACAAAACGTGCAATAAAGATGCTTGCTGATGTCGGTATCAACGAACCAGAGAAACGTTTCTATCAATACCCATTTGAATTATCGGGCGGCATGAGACAACGTATCGTTATTGCTATCGCTCTTTGCTCTTCCCCTGAAATTCTTATCTGCGATGAACCTACAACGGCTCTTGACGTTACTATCCAATCGCAAATCCTTGAACTCATCAATAAGATGAAAGTTGAGAAAAACCTCTCCATCGTCTTTATTACCCATGACTTAGGCGTTGTTGCCAATATGGCCGATGACATTGCCGTTATGTATGCTGGCAAGATTGTTGAAATGGGTACTGCCACTGATATCTTCTATGATCCAAGACATCCATATACATGGGCGCTTCTTGGTTCTGTTCCAGATTTAAACACAAAAGAAAAGCTTAACGCTATTCCAGGCACTCCACCAAACATGCTATTGCCACCAAAAGGTGATGCATTTGCCGCTAGAAACAAAGATGCGTTGGAAATTGATAATGTCTACCCTGCTCCATTCTTCCAAGTTTCCCCAACTCACGTTGCTGCAACATGGAATCTTCATAAAGAAGCCGAAGACGTCAAAGCGCCTGATCTAGTCATCACTCGTATCAAGAACGCTCTTGAAGCGCATCCTGAATACACACCTAAGGCTGACAATATGAAAAATTCGATCTTAAATTACATCAAGGAGGAAAAATAAAATGGCAAAAGAGAAGAAAACAACCAAACCTGATGTAGTTAAAGAAGAATTCAAAAAAGAATTCGACTACGAAAACGCCTCAAAGGTTCTTGAGTTATCTCACGTCAAACAATATTTCCGTTTCAAAAGCGGAGACGTGAAATATCTAAAAGCCGTTCACGACGTCTCCTTCAGCGTTTACAAAGGCGAAGTATTCGGCTTAGTTGGTGAATCTGGATGTGGCAAAACCACGACAGGTCGTGACATCATGAAACTATATCCTCTTACAAGTGGCGATATTTGGCTTAATGGTGTCAGAATCTCTGCCGGCACTCGTTGGAACGAAAAAGAAATCAAATGGACAAACGTTCGCTCAGTTGAAAAAATAAAAGAGATTGAGAAGCAAAAGAAGGAAGCCGAAGACGACCTTCGCGCCGAATTCGAAGAAACATTTGGCATTGAGTTCAAAGTAAAAGATCTCAAAGACAACGAAGATCCAGCCCAACGCGAATATTATCATCGTTACACCGAAGCGATGAAGCCATTTGATGAAGAAATTCTCTCCATCAAGGCTCATCAAAAGGCTGTTCACGATGAGCAAATTGAAAAAATCAAACAAGCAAAACGTGATGACAAGAACTTCAACAAGAACATTGCCGCTCACGAAGTTGAGCTCGTAAAAGAAAAATATAAAGACTTGATTGCAAAGCTTGAAACAGGTTCTACCCTTACTGAGCAAGAAAACACTCTTAAAGAAGAATATGAAAAAGAGCTTAATAAAGCTAAGCACACGACTTTGTCTAACAAAGTTCAAATGATCTTCCAAGATCCTATCGCATCTCTTAACCCTCGTATGACCGTTAGAAACATCATCGCTGAGGGATTAGTAATCAACGGAATCCACGATAAGGAATTCATCAACAATGAAGTCGCACGTGTCTTGAAACTCGTTGGTCTTGTTCCTGAACACGCTAACCGTTACCCACATGAATTCTCCGGTGGTCAAAGACAACGTATTGGCATTGCTAGAGCCATCATCATGAATCCTGAGCTCATCGTCGCAGATGAACCCGTTTCAGCTCTTGATGTCTCCGTCCAAGCCCAAGTCATCAACCTTCTTAATGAACTTCGTAACTCTCTTGGTCTTACCATCATCTTCATTGCCCATAACCTTTCTGTCGTTAAATATTTCTGCGATAGAATTGCCGTTATGTTCTATGGCAATCTCGTTGAGCTTGCCTCTGCTGACGAATTATTCGCTCATCCTCTTCACCCATATACGAAGAGCTTACTCTCAGCCGTTCCATTCCCTGACCCAATCATTGAAAAAACGCGTCAGAGAATTGCTTATGATCCAAGTAAAGATCACGACTATTCCAAACAGCGTCCATCTTGGAGGGAGATCGTTCCCGGTCACTTCGTAAGATGTAACGACGAAGAAGAGGAGAAATATAAAAAGGAGCTTTCTAAATGAGCAAAATCCCTTATGCCGATCCTCAAAAAGAGGAAGAGCAAGGGAATAAAGAGAAAT
This sequence comes from bacterium, assembly GCA_963654035.1. GTDB lineage: Bacteria > Bacillota_I > Bacilli_A > RFN20 > CAG-826 > UBA4951. The sequence goes on from CAVKAU010000130.1 coordinate 5,261, forward strand.
TTTGGAATTCGCATACCATAAGAATTCTAATTAGTTCTCTTATCGTTTTGATTCTTACTGGTCTTCTGATTGGCATTGTTGAATATTACACTTTGACAAACGGTCCAGAAGGCACAGGCAAAGATAAAAATCTCATCA
>CAVKAU010000131.1:0-3346 GCA_963654035.1 bacterium
TTGCTCCACATATCTAAGTAACTTGGGTAATGATATACGTAAGGAATGTTAGGCGACTCATTGTAGGGGTGAGATAAGCTAACAGCCAATGTGTTGCCACTTAGTGTTATAAGGTAAGATCCTGTGTATATATTTCCACTGGAATCCTTCTTATGATCAAGACCGATTAATCCTTGAGAATATAGCAATTGATCTGTTTCCTTAACATAGTTCGTATCCCAGTTAACGAAATAGTAATTTTCGTTAAAATACTCAATTCCTACGACCTTCTTTTCGTAATAATAATTGTGGGTATAGTTATTTGCTTTCATTAAGGTTCGAGCTTTTGCGAATTCGGAATCGATTACGTAATAGGTTCCTCCATTATTGATGAAAGATTCTACTTCCTGACTTTTGCTTGTTAATAAGCCGTATACAATGGCATCTATGGTAATTGTTCCGCTTGTCGCGTCATTTAGTTCAAGAGCAAAAGAAAGTTCGTTGTTTGAGCCTATAGAGGCCTTAAAAGAGGCTATCTCACCATAATAAGAAGAATCCAAGCCGAAGATAGTTAATAAAGTGAGTTTATTTTTCTTTCCTTTGATACTGATGTTTGTTTTCCCATCTTCAAGGGTGTCTAATTGATCATCGTCTAATGTAGAGAAGTTTTTAAATAAATTTGCCTCCCATAAGTTTTTATAGGCGTTCCCGTCAGAATCGCGAACAATTTCTCCGCCAACCAAAGAATCGTCTTTCAAACTTATTTGATAGACGCCATCCTTAGATTCGATATAACCATTCGTATATGTGCCAAAATCATAAAAATAATATGATTTGGTATATTTCATCTGAATGTAATTTTCATAAGTTGCAGAAGTAGAAGAAACGGTCTCAGAAATTGAATAGTTATGAATCGTTTTTAGTGCCTTGAGATATTTCTTTACGGAGCTTGAATAATTATCTGGAAGGACGTCTTTGCTTTCCTCTTCAATACTGGAAGTGGATTCTTCTTTTGATTCAGAAGAATTGGTGTTTTTGTTATCGCAAGCGAATAAACAAGAGCTTAATAATGTTAACAAAATGAGTTTAGATTTTTTCATACTTAGATATAATGCGTTCTTTTCAAAAACTTTCAATGTTTATTTTTGTAAATAAAGTTATTATCAAATTTAAGTATGGTATTTTAGTGACATTATTATGACAATATCAAAATAAAGAGTTGAATAAGAATGCGTTCTTTGCTTTCCTTACTTTCAAAAAACAAGTACACGCATAGCTTATTTTAGAAAATTTTGATAGAAAAAACGTTTCCTGAAAAAGGTTTAGAATCCTTCCAGAAAACGTTTGGTTAATTAATTATTTACGTTTGATGATGGCAAAGATATCGTGAATGTTTTCTTCATCGATCACTTTATGGAAATGGAATTTACCATCTTCGCCCTTTTCAAGCTTATCTAATGCCCAATAAGCAAAGCCTATTGCAATAAGGGCGACTAAGATGCCAGCAAGTAAGCCGATTAAGAAACCGTAGGAAGAAGATTTGTCCATATTTGTAAAGCCATATGGATAATAATAGTCCCATAGATTTTCAGCAATGTGCCCGCCAGAGGCGTTTCTCTTGATGGTGAATCTAACGATAACGACGATCCAATAGATTAAAGGAAGAACCACGCCAAGGAATGGATAAGAGATACGATACGTTCTCTTTCTATCAAATAAGGCAGAATCAACTACGACAAGTATTGGCATCAAGAAATGGTGGATGATGCTAGAGAAGTTCCAATAACCTTTTGTCCAAATTTTATCTGGCAAGACGAAGGCTGCAACAACAAAAGTTGCAATGATCATGATGTTGGAGCAGAACTTTAATAAAGGCAACCAAGTGTTGTTTCCTTCTTTTTTGCCTTTGATGAATTGCAAAAGCGTGGAAATAAAGCTTGCGCCAATGGTGAATTCTGCTAAGAAGCAAGACCAATGCGTGTAATAGAGGAATGGCGATACGCTTCCTCCATCGGAGGCTTTGTTTAGAATCGTGAAGCTTGTAACTAAAGAGATTACCGCTATCACGAGCAAGACTGAACGATAAATCAGTTGTGCTAATAGATTATTTCTTAATTTCATTGTGAAATCCTTTCATACAAGGTGAAATTATAGATTTTCTAGGCTTTTTTACAAGAAGAAAAACCTTTAATACAGGCTTATTCAATTAACCGTTACAATTCAATATGTTTTAAATAATTTTAGAATAGCATTTATTAAAAACCGAAAATCATCCGTAAAACCCACCTTTTTTCAAATGAGGTTTGCTTTGCACTTAATGATTGTCTACAAACGCATTTATTCAAATAAATCGTTGCAATCTAATTCCGTTTGAATGATTTCAGAATGATCATTTCTTTTTAAACCATTAAAAGAAATAAGAGTCAAAACGAGTTGATTAGTTGTTTTTGATTCAATCCGAAAGGCTTGGAGCTTATTCCTTAGATTTGATTCATAATCATTTGTTATGGAATATTCACCTAATGAATATTTCATTTCGCAGACGTTGATTACTTGATCCTTGCGTTGAATTAATAAGTCTGTTTGCGAGCCTGGATTGGTGCTCTTGCTTTTCCACGAATATTCCTTCGTGACCACGCCAGATATTCCTAAAGCTTTTTTGATTGATAAAATGTTATTTAGGCAAACGATTTCAAAGGCATGTCCTGTCCAAGCGTAGTAAGCTGGGGTATTGATGAAAGATATCCACGAACCTAGCGAACTTGTTAAAAGAAATGATTTCGCAAACAAAACAAATGGATCAATTATTTGATACATCCTGCCATTTTTTGGCGTTTGAAAATTATCATATGCGCGAAGGAAACCGCATTCGCATAATTCTTCTAACGCTGTTGTTAGTGATTTCCCATCACCAACTTTGGAATAAGAAGCAATTTCTTTCCTTTGCATTCCAATTCCTTTTTTCATTAAAATTTCAATGATTTCCCTGTGTTTGCCTTTTGCTGTAAATAAAGACTTAAACAAAGATTGGTATTCATCATGAAGAGCGCCGTTCTCTTTAAAACAAAGGTCGTCGATATTTTGGGCTAAAGATTTGCTTGAATCCAATAATTCCCAATAATATGGAATTCCGCCAAAAATCATGTAGCAATTAGTTACTTGCTTCTTACCATAGCCTAATTTTAAATAATCACTGTAAAGGAGACATTCCTTTAAACTGAATGGAAGAAGATGCATTTTAACAGTCAAGCGGTCATAGAAACCCCCTTCATCTTTGACCATATTATTAATAATCCAAGATGTTGCTGAGCCACAAACTATTAAGATCAAATCTCTTTTTGTCGAGGCATATGTGTTCCAAAAAAGA
>CAVKAU010000132.1:0-5605 GCA_963654035.1 bacterium
ATGGTATTGATATAACCGAGGATGATGTCGAAAAAGGATATGAGTATTTTATTACTTGCCCTGCAGATGCTAATGATATTAGTGTCGGATACCCTTATATACTCTACCTCGACATCGGTGACAGTGGCGGTGACGCCCAAACAACAACCGTTACACGCACTAAAGTATTTGAACTACTTGAACAAATAACGCAAGCCTTCACATACCCAACAGGTGTTTATGTAACTGATTTTGATAACGCCGTTCTTGATACAAAGACATTATGTATCACTTTAGGATCTACATATTCAGGTGAGGCAAAGATTGATATTGCTAGCGATACTGCAAACTTAATCGTTACTGCATCCAGCGAAAATAACACAGGGGTCGGCTATTATGATCCAGGTTTCACGTTAACTAATAATGGATCTACTATTTCTGATTCTGATTTTATTACAACCAATAAAACAACTACTGAAACAAAACGTGTGACATATTATGACTATAATCAGTCCGATAACACTTTAAGAATGTTTAGATTCTCGCAAACCTCTAATGACGGAGGAACGACATACGGAGATACAGCAACGGAAACCCAATATAAGGCAACATATGCTGATTCAACTCTTGGAACATTAACTGAAACAACTGGCCAAACCGTTTATAACGACGATGGCTCTTCAAGCACGGATGGTTTTCCTTCTTCTTTCTCTACGGATATTGCACCCACTCCTTCTACGAGCAAGGTTTTCAATTTAAAACTTAATAAGAGCAAAGAAGATACATTTACTAATACATATCTTCTTTCAATAAGCCTTGATTCTAATGATAATTATAAAACTACAGTTAATGGATACGCTTTTACGATTGAGAATGGCGATACAGCAATTTCATCTAGCGATTACACCATTAACGATAAGAACAGCAACTATACATTAACAATAAATGACAAAACAATTGATTAAATGCCGTTAAAACATTCAAATATGTGTTATTAGCTCAAAATAATTTCGATTTAGTGACATATAAATGAGTATTTTTCATTTTATTTACATTATTTAAATAGATAAATGGCGTTTAAGGGTATGGTTCTTTTAAAAAATAACAAAATACATACCCGGAAAAGGCATTTAACGAATAATAGTTAAACGATTGTAATTTATTCCTGCCATTCACCTATATGAAAATGATTGGCTTTTCATATAGGTTTTTTGGTTTTTCGGATTTTTGCATTTAGAAAATGAATCTACGATTTCCTTCAAATTAGTTTCATGAAAGAATTTTTCAACTCCTCTATCCGTCAGAAATCTATTCAAATTTTGAAATTTTAAGAATGAAAAATGAAAGATTAAGTAAGGTTCAAGATTTTTCTGTAAGCGCTACCATAACATTTTCCTAATCTGAAAAAAGATGGGTTATTAACGCCTTCTATATGTAAATAAGAAAAAGTTAGTAACTCCAAAATCATTTCTATTTAGGAGGAAAAAACAAAATATGAAACGATTTAAAAAAGTTGCCGTAGCATTACTTAGTTCTGCTTTAATGGCATCCCCACTTCTTTCTTCTTGCTCAGGAGATACAAATAGCGGTGACGCTTCTTCTTCGCAAGCCACAGTTAGAGCAAAAAGTATTGCCATCACAAAGCAACCAACGAAGGTTGAATACGAATCTGGCGACATTTTTGATCCAACAGGAATGGAAGTTACTGCCACAATGACTGATGGCACAACAAAAGTCGTAACTGATTACACCTATTCGAAAGCAGCTCTCACAGCAAGTGACACAAGAGTCAAGATCACTTATCAAGGAAAAACGGCATATGTCTCTATTAAAGTCACCTTCGTCAGGAAAGCCACAAGCATCTCCATCGAAGAAAATCCAGCAAAGATGACGTATGTCGTTGGAGAAACCTTCGATCCAACTGGCATGAAAGTTGTTGGAATAATGAACGACAACACCAGAGAAGTAATCACTGATTATGATTATGACAAGAAAGGTGCTTTAACCTTAAGCGATACCGTAGTAACAATCACTTATGGCAATCTTAAAGCGACATTGGTAATTAAGGTTGAAGAAGAAAAGATGTCTTCCATCGAAATTACAAAAAAGCCTACAAAACTCGCTTATGTTGTTGGTGAGAAGTTTGATAAGACTGGCATGGAAATCTCTGGAGTAACCCAATCTGGAAAGAAGAGTGCTATCGAATTAAACGAAGTAACAATCGATAAAGATGGCGTTGCCTTAACCGCAGAAGACAAGATTGTAACAGTTACTTACAAAGACTTCGAAACAACGTTAAAGATTGCTGTTTCAGCTTCTAAATTAACTGGCATCAGAGTTGATGCAGATAACGTTAAAACAACATATTGGGAAGGAGATAACCTCGATCCTAATGGCTTAAAGGTATTTGCCCAATATGAAGATGATTCGGAAAAAGAAATCGATTTAGGAGATCTTGAATTCGATAAGACAAAAGTTGCAAAAGGCGACACTTCCGTAACTGTTTCTTATGGTGGATTTGAAAAGAGCATTGCTATCATTGTTAAAGAGAAGATAACAACCGTCAATGTAGATGGAATCAAGACTGTCCGTGTTGAAGCTGAGCATCTTGACACATCAAAAGCCGCTCTTAGACAAGACTTCATTGATAATGGCAGAACAAGTTTCATTGAACCTGGCGAAGGCGCATCAAACGGACAAAACATCTGCGGTTATAACCCAGGCTCAATCTTTGAAATCCCTGTCATTTCCGATAAGGATTGTACGATATTAATCACATCAATCATGTCTGATACCGATCTTACCTACAAGATTAATGATGGTGTTGAATTCAAGATGGATGATACCGTCATGGAAGCTGAAGACGTCACATTTGAATACAAAGGCAATGGTGATTATTGGAACTGGAAAGATGTGAAAATTGGTAAGATTTCCCTTAAAGCGGGTTCCCATCTCTTCTCAATTAAGTCATTAACAAAGAGACCTAACTTAGACTGTTTCGACTTTGCCGTATTGGAATATGGCGAAGAAAAGGCCGAAAAGAAGCTCACAGAATTAAATGTTACGACTCTTCCAACAAAGACCGTTTATGAAGCAGGAGAAACTTTTGACCCAACAGGCATGGTCGTTGAAGGAAAATATAACGATTTGACCACGGAAGTCATTACTGATTACACAATTGATAAGACTGGTCCTCTTACCGAAGATGTTGATAAGGTCACCATTTCCTATGGAGGCCTTAGCGTAGATGTAAAGATCCAAGTTGGTAAGAAATATACCGCTAAGATTAATTCAACTGGAACAACCATTGTTGAAGCAGAAGACTTAGATTTCTCTGGTCTTGTTATGAGATCAGATATGCAAGCAGCTGGTCACTCAGATTTCGTTATTGATAATGCTAGAGCACATGGTGGCAAATCAATTGAACGCTATGCTGCTGGTTCTTCCAAACTCACGCTTAATATCAGAGTTGGCGAAACAGCATCAATGAAATTCTCGGTGTTTGCTGCTGATACCAATGGCAGAGGATTTGATGATATGGTTACCGTCAAACTTGATGATAATACTGTCACATCAAATAACCCTTCATTAAATAGCGCTTCAGACAATCAATACTACAACTGGCAAGAAACAATCTTCGACTTCCAGGATATGACCGCAGGAGAGCACATCATCACCGTTGAATTTACCGGTGGTCAGCCGAATCTCGACTATTTCTCCTTCTATACTTACAAATACGGGTCTGATTCCTTAGTTAAGACAGCCCAAGAAATCAAAGTAACCTCAAATCCAGCCAAGACGACATATCTTGCTGGAGACACCTTTGATCCAACAGGCATGGTTGTCACGCTTGTCTACGATAATGGTGATACAGAAGTTATTACCGATTACACTTGCGATACAACAACTGCCTTAACGGCTGAAGATAAGTCAGTTACCATCACTTATGGCGAATTCACTACGACTGTTGCAATTAGAGTCAAGGATGCCTTAGATTTCCAAATCACTGAAGAAGGAACGCACTTAGAAGAAGCCGAAGACGCTGATTGGAGCACGCTTATTGGCGATTCAGCTGGCGTTGGAACCGAAGATAATTCATATTCTAGCGGTGGAAAATCAATTGGCCATATCGCTGGAGGATATGTTGAATATATGTTCACAACAGCTGAAGAAATGACCTTATCTGTTACAACCGTCATTGCTAAATATGAAGCCATTCCTGCTTCTTCCTTAGTTAGCTTCTCCTTAGACGGAGCAACTATCGCCTTTGATGATGTAACACTCGGTAAAAAAGAAGATGGAACAAACGATTGGTATAACATGAAAGATGTTGTTGCCAATTGCGGAAGCATTGCTGCTGGAAGACACGTCTTCCGTATCAACCTCAATGGCGGAAACGTCGATTGCTTCAAATTCAACTTCACAAAATAAGCATTAACTAATAACGACAATTTGGGGAGGTTTTATCCTCCCCTTTAGAAAGGATTAAAAATGAAAAGAACTACTGCTATCGTTTCTCTTTCAGCGATGTGCTTAGTCGCATCCATCCTTGCTGTTGCTAATTCTGTTGCCTTTAAATTCCAAGGTCAGATTGATTTATATCTATCGAAAAACGGAAATACGTATGATTCGCAAAAGGTCACAGAATCTTTAACGCAAGGGAAAGAACTTGCAGAAGAAATTTGCCAAAACGGCAACGTTCTTCTAAAAAACGAAAACACCTTGCCTCTTGAACCTGAAGATAATTCCTTTAAAGCCAACATCTTTGGCTGGGGAGCCTCTGAAAAGGGCTTCATGTATCAGGGTGGAGGATCTTCTGAAGGAGGATATTCCGCTGATAAGATATCCCTCTATTCAGCATTCAGGGATTACGGCTTTGAAATTAATGAAAATCTCGCCGCTAGATATAACGCTCTTTCTTATCAAAGAGAAGGCGCCCCTGACCAAAACCAACATTCAACATATTATCGTACATATGAGCCAGATGAGAGTTTCTATACCGATGATATCATGAATGAGGCAGCTGAATTCTCTGACGTTGCCATTGTTGTGTTATCAAGACGTGCAACTGAAGGAGATGATCTTCCAAAGGTTAATTACGATGAAAATGGCAAGGAAGACACGACGAGAAACTATCTTTCCTTATCGGCAAGAGAAGAATTGATGTTTGAGCAAGTAACAAAATATTTCTCAAATATCATTGTCTTAATCAACTCCTCTGCCCCAATGGAAATGGGATTCTTAAATAACCCAAAGATTGGCGCAGCCCTTTATATCGGTTATCCAGGTTATTATGGTGCAATGGCCATTCCTGAAATCCTCGCTGGTGAAATAAATCCAAGCGGACATTTAACCGATACTGCCGCTTATGATTTAAAAACAAGCCCGACATATGTTAATTCTGGACCAGATGCAACAAATGTCTATGGCGGAAAAGGCGGAAGATACAAAGACTACGCTGAAGGCATCTATTCTGGCTATAAATGGTATGAGACAGCCGATGCTGAAGGATATTGGGATTCAGAAAAGAGAGAATCTTATGGTGAGACATTAACCGGATATGACGCCGTTGTTCAATTCCCATTTGGCTACGGCCAATCCTATACTGATTTCAAATGGAGCTTAG
>CAVKAU010000133.1:0-3841 GCA_963654035.1 bacterium
GAACATCTTGATTCATATGAATGATTCCTAAATCCGAATAGTTTTTAACGATTGATTGAGCAACAGGAAGCTCGGCAGTCATCGCAAAAGCACTACCACTATGAACATCAAAAGCAGCCTTAGAGAAAGTATCGACAGCTGTCGCATGAGTTGCACCATAATTGTTTTTGAATGTTTCAATTACATCATCGGTAACCGTTCCTCTTTGGGATTCAATAATTTTACTTGAAAGGAGAGATTTAAGGTCTTCATTGCCTAATTCCCTTCCTTCATATGTATCGGAAATCGTTTTAGAAACAATAAGTACCAATTCCGATCTGTAATATTCATCGGAGAAAGATATTTGTTGTCTTCTTTCTTCTGTATCGGTCATTCCGGCGATAACTGCGTCAATCTGGTTGCTATTTAATTGAATGATGAGAGAATCCCATTCTAATTTATAAATTTGAACGGTCTTTCCTGTTTCTCTAGCAAGCCTTTTAGCAAATTGGACATCGTACCCATCAGCGTATTTTCCCGCTTCGTTATAGACAGGAAGCGTGTATTCGCTTTCGCTTCCACATGTCCAGTTGAATGGGGTGTAATTGCATTCCATTCCAATCCTGATAACGTCTTCGTTCGTGTTTTCTCCACACGAAGAGGCGAAGATGCAGCCAAAAAGCATGACTGCACTTAATAATTTGAGATTCTTCATTTTTATTTCCTCCTATGACAAAGAATCAAAGATTTGTCAAAAGAGGTAAAAAAGCGGTAGCAAACTCGCTACCGCCATATTGAATTCGTTAAAAAACAACAAACGTTAGCGCTCCACCCATATATCTATGGATGACAGTCAAACCCATGTTATAGGAGTGACCAGGAATTAGATGTTTAATCTCATCTAACCCTTCGGCGATAAATCCCTTTCCTTCTACTTCAACGCAAGATTAATTGCTAAGTAGAAGTACTTTTTATTCATCGCACCTCTAAGTTTTGACAAACTTGTGCCTTAAGCACGTGTGATACATTAACTCTCAATAAGAAGAAGTTCAAGAAATATTCGGCTTTTTTGCTAAAAGATTTAAAATAAGTCTGTATGAATGTGTACGAAGAAGAAATAATCGCTAAATTAAACGAACTAGGAATCGAATATAAAATAATCGAACATGAACCAATGTATACGATGGATCAATATAAATCAATACAGGCGAAATACAACATCTGCGTCCCTAAAAATTTGTTTCTTTGCAACCACCAAAAAACAATCTTTGTCTTGTTGGCGATGATAGGCAACAAGAAATTCAAAGCCAATCAATTAGCTAAGCAAATAAATACGGCAAGATTGTCTTTTGCATCAGAAGATGATCTAAGTGATGATTTACATTGTTTTAAGGGATGTACAAACATCTTTTCTCTTCTTTTCGATAAGAAAAATAGTATAAGATTAGCGATCGATGAAGATTTGCTAAAAGAGGAATACTTGGGTTTTCATCCATGCAATAATTGCAAAACTGTAATTGTTTCTAGCAAAGATTTGGTAGAGCAATTTTTACCTTCAATAAATAGAAAAGAATTCTCGATAGTTAGTTTAATAAGCGAAAACGCTAATTAAGCCAAAGAAAAAGATCCCCATAAGAGAGGATCTTAGAGGTGAAATCGCTAATTAATCGATTCCAAGAATTTCTTTTTTGGATTTGTCAAATTCTTCTTGTGTGATGACACCTTGATCTAAGAGAGCCTTTAACTTGGCGAGATCATCAATGCTACGCTTTGGCTTATTAGCTTGAGCAGCGGCTTTAATCATGGCCTCTTGTTGGGCAGCCATCATTTTTTCTCTTGCTTCTTGCTCTTCTTTGGCTTTCTTAGCGGCAATTTCTTCTTTGGTTAAGCCAATTTCTTGTCCGTCTTTGTAGATCTTTGCGCCAAATGGGGCAAGGAAGTACTTAGCAAATTTAAATTGTTGTAAGCCAAGAGGAATACCAATGACGGTGCAGCAAAGGAGCGCGCCCCAAAGATAAGTTGCGGCAGCTTCAAATAATCCTCCACCAATAATCCAGTAGAAAACGTTTTTAACTGGGTGGGCGCTGAAATTAAGAACGACTTTTTTACCGGCTGGAGCAAACGCCAAACCCATCATTCTGAAATAAATTCCAGGAACGCCAAAGAAAATAGGAATGATCATAATACAGGTTCCAATACCTGAAAATAAACAGTTGATAGCCATTCCAAATCCACCAAAGATAGCCCAGAAAATATTGAAGATTACTTGCAATGCTTTCTTTCCAGCGCTTGGCTTTTTACCAATTGTTTTTGTGTTTTCATTACTCATAAATGTTACCTCCATAGATGAAAACTTTGACTACATTCTAAATACGCCACTGCTAAAAAAGTGCTAAAAAACGCTTATTTCTCGATATTTTTTTAAAAAAGAAAAGAAAGGCAAATCATGCGTACAAAAACCGGTTTGGAATAGTAAAATTTATAAAAATTCAAAAATCCTATGTAAAAACCCTATTTTTCGAAAAACTTATTGCTTACTAATTTTAATTTGATCAAGTTCGGCTAAATAATCAATCGCCCAATCGTAGCTTTTGCAAAAATTTCCGTTGTAATTGCCAACACCAGTTTTAAGGTAATCCCAATAGTCGCATTTGATACGCCCATTGTTTAAAGAAAGTTGGGCACGTGAAAACGTAACACAATTGAAATTATAATCGCTTAACGTTTTCCTCAATCTCCATACGGCATCACGGTAAAGTTTCTTTGCATTCTCAATTGGCGTTTCTGGCCATATTTGAGATATGGCATCACCCATTTCTAATATTTTGCCATTATACGTTACCAATAAAGCGAAAAGTTCTTTTGATTTAGCGGAGGAAAACTTAACAACCTTGCCATTCAAAAAACAGTCAAAATTATTAAACATATGGATTTCCATCAACATGTATTTGTCATTTAGCAAATCAACATAATACTTGACGTCATTAAACGAATAAGGCTTATAAATAAAACCAAGAACCTTTCTTTGTAATAAAAGAGGCAAATCATCCTTAGTAATGCTTACGCCAGTAACAAAAATAATTTTTGTATCTTTTGAAGCCTCCACGAGTTTCTTTGCTAGTTCAACACCGTTAATGTTTGGCATATTGATATCAATGAAGGCCGCACACACATCATTGTTTTTAACGTAATCTAAAATATTACTTGGATCATCTCTAAAAAATTTACATTCAAGATTGTCGATTGCCACGATTTCTTTTAGAAACATTTGAAGAGAAGAAATTTCATCATCTATTGCAATTACTTTCATAATTTGACCCTTTCTTTTGGAATAGTTATTTTTACGCAAGTTCCAACATTTACCTCACTGGTTATTTCAACATTTGCATTAAGCAATATCGCATATCTTTCTTTGACATTCTTTATTCCTTGCGAATTCTCACGGATATCAGAAACGTTAAATCCAACACCATTGTCCTTTATTTCAATGAAGATATTTTCATCGTCGCAACTACTAGAAATTTCAATAAAACCATCATCTTTCTCGTTTGTTCTGCTATATTTGATAGCGTTTTCAACGAATGGTTCGATCGATAGGATTGGTATCCTAAAATCTTGATAATCGATATTATAAATGACGTTAAATTTATTCTTCGTTCGAAGATTCTTCAATTCAACATAGTTATACACATTATCGATTTCCTTACTGAATTCAATTAAATTCGAGGCGGTTGCGTCAACGTTATAGCGAAGGTGATCGGCTAATAACATTACTGCATAATCACCTTTTTCTTCGTCTTCGTGATAAAGCGCTTTGATTGAACTAAGGCAATTAAACACGAAATGCGGTTTTATTTGATCT
>CAVKAU010000134.1:0-8390 GCA_963654035.1 bacterium
CTTCATTATTTGAAAAATTCAAAAAAGCATTGTAAAAACCCTTTAGATTTAATCCACGAGGCATTGAAAGATAGATTCTAAAATTAATTATTACGCTTGCCATATTTCACTTGTAGGAATTTCCTTACTTTCTCCATCGATTATTGAAAGAAGATACAAAGATATATCTGAATCTTCAAGGTCGAATCTATCTTTGATATTTCTTTGATAGGCGCGAAGCTGATCAACGTATGCTTCATCTTCGATATTCTTCGTCTTGTAGTCTACAATTGTATAATGTCCATCTTTAACGAACATTAAATCAATAAAACCAGTCGTGCGATTAACTTCATCAAAGAATCCGTATTCTGAATACACTTCATCAGCAGCTAAGGCTTCTTTCATTAGTGGCGTTTCTAGAAGTTTTTGAATTATTGCTTTCTCTTTAGAATCTTGGATATAAGAGAGATCAGGATTTTTAAAATCCAATAACTCTAAAAGACGGTGAAGCTTGATGCCAAAGGACATTTTGTTTTGGATCTCTCCTTCATTTTCTTCATCTTTGATTGACTTCTTTTTTGAAGCGCGAGCTTTGATTCTTTCTTTGAAAGGAATCTCTTTGTCAAAAGAAACTATGCGAATTCGACGAACGGTTTTGCTTCCTTCTTCGTTGCGGTCAACTACTGTCACTTCTTCAAAAGGTACATCAAGTGAATAGAATTCATCTTCGTACTCACTTGTTTTATATGAAGTTCTAAACAATGTTTCGCAATTGTCTTTATACTTTGCAAAGCAAGATACGACGTTGCGAATGAAATTAGCTCTCTTAACCGTTTTTTCATTCTTATAGCCTAATTCTTCCCAACCGATTTTTTTATCTTTCTTTTCGGCTAGAACAGCTTTCCTTAGAGATTTTCCAAAAGCTATAAGTACTTCATCTTTATTTTTGAGTTTTATTTGTGGTTTTTCTCCATCATCTTCTTCATTTTCATCCATTGAAGAATCTAACGCAGAATTATTTATGAATTCACAGATTTCTTTAAGAGTTTCCATCTCTAAGACGTCATAGGAACCTTTTAGATATTTGCTTACATATTTTTCTAAAAGAACATTAAATATGTCATTTATTCTCTCATCTAGTATTCTCTTTAAGTAATCAACGTAGAATTCTTGGTAGAATTCGTTGTTCAAATTAGATTGGTCAACCGTTAGATCATTCGTTTCAATAGAAGAAGAAATGTTTTTTACTCTATCAATTAGTGAATTCAAGAAATCAACCGCGTCTTTTTCTAGAAGGCCATTTTCAATGACTTTAGACATGTATTTCTCATCAAATTGAGGATAATGAGGGCAATAATTAAGCATTCCATAAAGCGTTTCCGCTTTAATGTCTGATTCTTCAGATTTAAGGGTATCGCCAACAATATATAAAGAATTGCCGGCTCTTGTTAAAGCCACGTAGAATAAACGCACGTGCTCGTCATGTTCTGTGCCATTCTCCGATGGAGCGTTAAAAGCAAACCTATATGGAAGATTATAAATGCCTTCTTCTCTCTTTCCTTCCGGTAAGATGAGGTTAGGTAGCAAGATCCCAAATCTTCTATCAAATAAATATGGCTCATTGCTAGGGTTAGTCATTTTCCCGATGTTATTGAAAGAATAAGGCATGTAAACGATTTTTCTTTCTAGACCTTTAGAAGCGTGGATACTCATCATATCTACGGCGTTAGCGCATTGATAAACCGAAGAATCGGATAAATCGAGAGAATATTTATCTAAATTCTCTAAAAGTTCGACGAAATCAGAAAGCCCTTCGCCCGATTCCTCTTTTGCAAGAACCATAGAATAAATAGATTCAATCTTGGCAATGTTATCTTCAACGTTACCAACCTTATTTAGGTTCTCAATAATATGGAATCTATTAATGATGGCTAGGAAGATATCGCTAAAGGATGAATATTTATATTCTTTTACGAATGATTCGATATTAATCCAAAGAGGATCTTCTTTGATAAACGAAAGATCGACTTTTTTCGCTTCTGATTTGCCTTTAGTGCAATCATAATTTAATAAATCATATATTTCTTGATCGTTATATTCGAAAGCATAGCTTCTAGCGATTGAAACAAAATAATGGGCTTTCTCATTATCGGAAGCGTTCTTATTTATGGCATCGATAAGTTTAACGATTGATTGCAAAACGATTATCGAATCTACCGAGCGAAGATCGCTTTCAATGGAAACATTTAAAGGTATGTTTGCTTGATTGAAAAGGGATTGATAGAGTTCGAAGCCGCTCTTACTTCTTGTAAGAATCGCAAAGTCGGAATACCTGCATGGGCGTATCGTTTCTTCACAGCTGCAATCATAGACCTCAAACTTCGATTCGATTTTATCTTGAATGTCTTGGATGATGGCTCTTGCTTCCCATTCTTTGCAGTAAGCGGATTTTGAACCGTATTCTTCTTTGTAATCATCATTGATTCCAGATTTGGAAACAATACGTTTTATGCCGAAATTCTCATAAGGCTTTTTGCCATAGAGATCCACTTTCGTATCGTATTTCAATTGTTCCATCTCATCTAAATAAGAAATTGATCCATGGGAAAGTGTCATATAATTCTTAAAGATGTAATTAATATCATTCAAAAGCCTTTCGGCTGAGCGATAGTTCTTATTCATGGCAATGACTTTTTGCTTATCATCCGGTCCCAAAAGGTATTCATTTTGCCTATTTCTAAATAATTGGACGTTGGAATTACGGAAGGCGTAAATCGATTGCTTGGCATCGCCAACGCAGAAGATATGGGATGCCTCCCCATTTTCGTTTTTCTCTAGAAGAGAATTAATGAATTCTTCTTGGAAATCATTGGTGTCTTGATATTCATCGACCATGATGTATTTGAAACGTGTTCTGACCTCTTCTGCGACATCTTTATATTCAGGAGCAGTTAAGAGCTCTAAGGCGAGAGATTGAACATCTTGAAAGGTAAAGAAATTGTTCATCTTCTTATATTCGAATAAACGTTTGTCGACATCCTGGATGATATCAAGAATTAGATGGATATCATCTTTGAAAGAAATGAATTTGTTCCATTCTTCTTCGAAAGTGTCCGAAAAAGAAGAACAATAAGTAAAGAAATTGTCGCGGCAGAATTCTTTAAATGGTGCAAGTGAGAGATTCTTCTTTTTAGATTTATCTAAACCTTCAAGCTCCTTATTTTCGGCAAAGAAATTCTTAACATGCAAAATGAAATCGTAAGAGTCGTAAGTAAGGAGTTTCTTCATTCCTTCATATATTGGGAGAAGGAGTTCGTCTTCTTCGGAATCTAATTGAAAATCAATCTTTTGGATATCTTGGTTAAAGATGATTTTATAGTTTGATTTGAAAAGGGTTTCGATGTCATTCAAATGATAATCTTCATCATCTTCATAAAATTTTCTAAATTTAGTCTTAACGAATAGTTTATAGATGTATTTCTCAATGGTCTTTTTACTCTCTTTGACAAATTGATCAAGACAGCTTTTGAAGAAGTCTTCACTAAGGTATTTTTCATCGTAATTTCTGATGAAATCTTTCTTGCCGCTTGGGGTTAATTTATCTAAAGATTCATACACGCCTGCCACGATTTGCTTAAAATCGCTATCGCTTTTCAAACAGAACTTGATTAAGGATTTTGTTATTCTTGCTCTTTTTTCTTCGGAAGAATAATATTCGTTAAAGACTTCTTCTAATAGCGAATTCTTTTTTGCGTCAATGATATTTTGCGGAGCGTTAAGAACGTTATCCCCAATCCCAAGCCTGGAAGAATATCTCTTAACTAAGTAAGAGGCAAAAGAATCAAAAGTTTGAATATGGGCAGAATACATCTGATCCGCTTTTTTGATAGTGGATTTTTCCTCATCTTTTTTTATTTCTGAAATGATTCTTTCTTTCATTTCATGAGCGGCATTATCGGTGAAGGTAAGAACCAAGAGTTCTGATGGCTCAATCAAACCTTTTTCAATTAAAACGGCGACTCTAGTTGAAAGAGTTTTCGTCTTTCCTGATCCTGCGCCAGCTGAAATAAGGATATTTGTATCCATTGGTGCTTTAATCGCTTCTTGTTGCTCAATGTTTTTGCCTTTGAGTTTTTCTTCAATATCAGTGATTTCTTTAATCATGGCTATACCTCATTTCTAAAGTTTAAAATGCTCTTTTATTTCTGAAACAAAAGTTTTCTTATCTAGGCTATTGTGGTAGCAAATATCTTTATATTCGCAATAATCGCAAGCAAATTTAGTCTGAGAATTTATTTTGTCTTTTAAGGATGGCTTGACAGCTGGGGCAATCTTAAAATCATTTGCCTCAATTGCCTTTATAGAACGAACCATCCCTTGAATTGAATCATTAACAACGTCATCTAAATTATATTTTTCTAATCCAGATTTCTTAATGATGTTTTCTTCAACGTCTGGAGCAGAGAAAATCATTGAAATCTTTAAATATTCTCCACTAGTTAGATTTCCTTTGTTATTTGGCGTTATTGTTACGTCAAAAGATTGATAATAAGACGCGTCGTAAAGGCTTATTCCATCTAGCTTCGCATTGTCTTTAGCCGTTTGCTCCTTTAGTAAATCTTTATTTGAGCAATAGAGGTTTTTAAGGGAATAAGCATATACGTGTTGGATGCCAAAACCACCAAAGGAGGCGTTTCCAATAAGGTTTTTTAGATTTTCAGAATGTTTTAAGGGGTAACGGAAGGAAGATGCCGGATACGCTTCTTCTTTGATTGTTTTTAAGGCATAGTAGTAAAGAGGGAGCTGAACGGAACTTCCATAAGGCGTGGAATAAATGTCAAAGGATTCATTGCCGGTTTTATAATCGATGATGGTCCAGAAATATTTATCTTCTTTTTCTCCTTCGGTTTTGCTACGAACAATCTTATCAACCTGTCCTGAGAATTTATAAGATCTTCCTTCTTCATCTTTTAAAGTGAAATAAATAGGAAGTTCGGAAAGAGAATCAACATAATGCATTTCTGTTGAATGGGAAAGGAATAACGGCATTAGTCTTTTTAAATGAGTGTGATACACATCAAGAATAACTTCATCATATGGGAGATATTCAATCCCCTCTTTCTTGAAACATTCTCTATAAGTATTAGTTGCAACATCCCATTCTTTTTCAAAGTCGTAATTTGCATCAAAGACGTTTTCACATAACTTGTGAACGAGATCACCTAAATAACGGCTGCGTGGATCATAATCATTGCTCGGAAGAATCTTCCTCATAAGATAAGCGAAAGGGCAATCGACGTACTTTTCTAAATCAGTGAGGGAATAAACTTTATCATCGGAGAATATCTTTCCTTCGATTTGTTTATATGAATGATCGTATGTTCGATAATTGAAATCAGGTATCTTGGTGCAGAAAAAACCATCAAGAACGAAAGAACGATATAGATTTGCTGCAGCACTCGTAAGAGCGATATCGTCAAGATTGTATTGATCATATATTTCGACTTTGTTCGTCCAACCTTCTTCAATAATAAATTCTGAATCAAATATCTTATCAGTTAAATGTTGGCCAACACGGGAAAGGAGAACGATGTTGTTATAGCAAAGGAAATTGTATTTAAAAGAACGATCAATCTTCGTTTTAATGTATGACGTATTAACTTCTATTTCTTCAAGCTCTTTATCAGTTAAAACATCGTTATCACTCGAAATCTTATAAAAGGTATCGTGTTGGAAATTCGTAACATAGTTAATCATATTATCAGACACATAGAAATTATCGGTTGTGGTAATTCCTTCTCTGGAATCTACTTGACTAAACGTTTTTGAATTGATTATTTCAGTAAGGCAAGAATAAGCAAATTCAAAATTGTCTAACGAATCTAGACCGTATTGTTTTATTAAGTCGTGCAATTGGCTTACATCGTTATCCTTGAGTTCATCATCTGTGAAGGAAAACGATTTACTATTGAAAATGTTTCTAACTTTGTTTCGAATCGAATCGATGCTAAGGATCTTGCGTTGGGTTACAAGCATTGTTTTGATGCCAAAGAGATTAGAGCAATAATTTATGTAATAAAGATCTTCTCCACCATCGCAAATAATAACTATTTGATCTTGCAATTCAGGATTCTCTAATAAGCGTAGTCTGATGTTTCCATAAACGTAAAAGAATTGCATGAACTTGTTTTTGAAGTTGGTAATACGAAGTTTACTTTCATTTAAAGCCTTATCAATAATTTCGTCTTCGAAATATAAATCTTTGAAAGTGGCAAGTGAATAAGTAACTTCCTTTCTTCTTGCTAAAGATAAAAGTTCTTTATCTTCACTCATTTCAAAGAAAATTATTGCATCGTACCTCTTAAGTTCAGTAAGACCATATTCATCAACGGCAATGTAATCACTTGGAATAAGGTTAAAGATATTCTTGACCTTTTCGTTTTTTTCTAGATTTCCGAATAAGAATATGTGGACGTATTTCTTGGCTCTTGAATAATCAATGCCATGTTTTATTAATTCTGGGATTGGATCTTTCGCAAAAGAAAATGAAGCCATCGAAGCAAAATCTTGTTTGGTGATGAATTTCAAATTAAGCTTTGGATGTTTGTTCTTGTAAGAAAAAAGAATTGGGAAATATTCTCTTCTTGTTACGATTAAATATTTTTTGCCTTCGATAAGTTTCATAAAAACTCCTTTCGTTTGCCTGGAAATATCATACCATCTTTTTGCTTAAATGTTTAGATATAATTAAAAAAAGACAAAGTCTTTATTTAAATATATCTACTTTCTCTTTTTCGTTTTAAAACGATAGTTTTAACTGACACGCAAAAAATATAAGTTGACTAAATATCTAAATTCAATAATGAAAAAAGCGCTAAGCAATTTATGGATAAAATTACTTAACGCACATTTCAAAATAGTAATATTGTATTATTTTTAATCTTTTCTAATATTTTTACATTGACCGATTAGAATTAACAGTTTTTGACAAATCTAACTGTAATTGTTGAATCGGCTTGAGCAGAAACAAAGAAATTATATTCAAGTTTGCTATCATCATTAAAGGTGGTCTTGTTGGTGAAGCAACTCTTCATCTTGTTAGTGGAATAGCCATTATATTTAGCGCCGTATTCGCTTAAGCCCATCAAGGCGTCTTCAGAACCTAATTTGCAAGAATAATCTCTTGATGTTGTTTTATATAAGCTCGCGTTTCCTGATGCCGGGATAAGCGTTATTTCTTTGAATGCAGAGTTATTTGTTAATTTATTATTCTTTACTTGGTATGATGTTGATTGCGTATTGCTTGTTGCTTGATAAGCATAGTCTTTTGTTATGATGCCACGTGAATCAGTTTCTGTTGGACCAGAAAGAACATCATCCGTATAAGAGCGAACGCCATTTGTTATGTTGCCGCTTGCGTTCATTGTTGATCCAACGTTTGTATAAAGTCTTTCATCAACATGGAAAACTTGTAAGCCACGATATGTATAGTTTCCACCAGTTCCATAATTGCTCCATTCCTTATAACCTTTGGAGTCTTGTTCATTTAAGCCTGTTGGCGTGTAATAGGAAAGCATCAAATATTCATCATATGGCGTACCATTCCATTTATCGGTCGTGGTGTTTCTAATAAGCACGCAATCGCCAGAGCTTTCAAAATCATTAAGCGTTATTTCAAAATCGTCTAAGCTACCGTCAACTGCCATTGGGTTAACCCAGCCTAAAAGATATTTAGAATAAGCGTCATGATCGCCGATATTAAGTTCCATCATATCCGCTCCACCGGTTGGGAACATGTTGTAAGTGCTATCGTAATAATCGTTTAATCCTAAAAGGTGCCCCGTTTCATGAACCAAGGTATGGGTGTCAATATTGGTCTTATAATAACCGGTTTGTAATTGACTGATGTTGCTCCAGAAATATCTTCTTGGGGCAGGAGCATCTGTATCCGCTTTATTCCCATCATCAAAGGTTGTGAAGTTCCACCAAACTTGTGATCCATCTTCTCCGGATCCATATTGTTTATCCGTCTTGTAGATTAACTCGATTCCATCAAGGAAACCATCTCCATCATTATCAAAAGATTTTCTATCCCACGAAGGATTATCTTTGAAGGCTTGTTCGACAGCGGCATTCATTACTTGATTGGTTGCCGTAGGAGTCATACCAGTCGAGAAGAAGAGATCTTGAAGTTTCGTTGTAGTGAATTCTGAAGTATATACAGCACTTACCTTGCCTTGAATATGGAGTTTGCCGTAGGATGATTTCTCATAATAGGAGGCAAGAGATTCCCATCCAGTTTCACTAGCTTCGCCAAAATAGCCTTTTTCAATCGTGTTTAATTCATCTTCGGTGAATTTATATTCATCTGCTACGTCTTTGAAAACAACAGGGATAACAAGGATGTTAAC
>CAVKAU010000135.1:0-7349 GCA_963654035.1 bacterium
CTTTCAATGTTTTGGTCGTCCGATTCGAATAGCATTTTCTTTAACAAAGAGTTTTCTCCTGTTGAAATCCAATAGGTGTTAAATTTGCCTTTTGATTCGATATATTTTAAAACCGACCAAGGGTTGAATACTTTCGTTCCTCCAAACACGTATCCGTCATACCATTCTTTTACTTCGCAATATTTTTCAGAATACCCATAATAATTCAGTAATTCTTCCGTTTCTTTTTCGTTAAAACCAAAATATTCAGAATAATTTCCATTTAAAACATTATCGATGTTTAAATTGTTCAAATCGCTAAAAAGCGATTCTTTTGCTATTTGAAGAACTCCTGTCACCATTGCATATTTAACAGCATTATTTCCTTTTAGAACCATTCCGTAAAAAGTTCTGAAAAATGCCAGCGTTTCATTGAATTTGCTATTGTTCTCTGCTCGCAATATCGGCGCATCATATTCATCAATAAGCAATATAACGCGTTTTTGATAATGCTTATACAAAAACTGAGTTAATCTATGTAACGAGAAAGATAATTTTATCGGATCCTTTTCGTAATTTATGATTGAAAGATATTCTTTTCTCTCATTAGGTAAAAGGTTTTTGCTTTCTTCTAATTCTGGATATTGCGAATACAAATCAGACATGACTAAAGATAAAGCCTCTATTAGAGTTTCAAAACTTGTTTGATGTATGGCTTTCAAATTTAAATGAATGAGGGGGTACGACCCTTGTTCAGAAGAAAATAAAGATGATTTACTTATTGTTAATTCATCAAATAAGTTGGCCTTGTCTTTATGCTTGTTTGAGAAAAAATAATCCATCGAAGAAAGAGCTAGTGATTTGCCAAATCTTCTGGGTCTTGTAAAAAGAAAAACCGTTCCATCCGGATTCTTTAAAATGTCATCGATGAGTTTTGTTTTATCAATGTAGTAACATTGTTTGACGACTGTTTCGAAGTCTTCTATGCCAACTGGCAACATTTTTCTTTCCTCCATAGTTTTTCCTCTAAATGTATTTACATAAAAAACACCTGAAAACACACTAAAACACCAAAAAACACCAAAAAACACCTGAAAACACTATTAGCTATTTATTTAATTTTCTTTTTTGAATTTTCTATAAATGGTATATTGATTTTAAGATGAACATTCGCCGTAAGAAAATCATAGCCTCCGCATTAGCTTTGGTTTTCTCGCTTTTTAGTATTTTTATCGTTTGCTTCTCTTTAATCATTTCCGATAACAATATGAACAGTAAACAAGGTCTTCCTGACTTAAAGGATGGCTATATTGATTTCACTGGCTATAGTATTGGCGAAAAATACGTCAAACAGCATATGAAAGGCGAATATGAGTTTTTCTATAACAAATGGATTGTTGAAGATGAATATAATGGTGAAGCAGATGCTAAAGTAAGCGTTCCTCACCACTACAAAGATACATATATAGACGGTAAGAGATTGTCTAATGATGGTTATTCCTCTTATAGGGTCTATCTCAAAGGATTGCCTACTGGCAGCAAGATTTGGTTTATAAATAACAATTTTGTTGGAGGATTTTATGCTTACATCAACAAAGAAATAGTTGTTAAGTATGGGACTAGAACCAAGACCGGCAATTGCAAAAGCAATGGCGGGGATGATATGACGCTGGAATACATCGTAAAAGATAACAATCCACTAGAAGTTGTTTTTGAGGTGTCTTCTTCCTATCAAGGGGGATTAACTTCACCAGCAAGACTTGTTATTAATACTCTTGGAAGAAATCCTACCTCACAATATTTAACTAATAATATCGGTTTTCTCGTTCTAGGAATCGTTGTTTCTTTGCTAATTATTTCTCTCGTTATTAATATCAACACGACTAGCAGAGACTTCTCTTTTTCCTTGTTTATGGGATTGACGACAATCATGACATTCTTTTCAATTGATGTTTATTGGCGAGTTCTTTCAATAATCAAAACTAATACGTATAACCCTATTATTTTCATTAATTTGCTTATATGCATCGCTCTTGCTTTTTCTTTGTATCATCATTTAGTTAAGTCCAAAAAGATAAACGGAAATAAGTTTTACCTTATTGCGTTATCTTCAATTTCAACTCTTTCAGTCATTCTCTATTTTATCTTTATGGGAACCTTCCTTCAGGTTATTCCTTTGATGTTGACCTTATGCAATTTCCTTATAATGGTTCCTCCTTTAACTAGCAATATATTTGAAGGAAAAAAGACAAACGTCCTCTTCTTGCTAATTATTCTTTCGTTTCTGACTTATTTTACGATTACCTTCTTTGATTTAGAAAATATCATGATAGCAGGGGCAGAACAATCAATCTCCTA
The DNA here is from genome assembly GCA_963654035.1 of bacterium. GTDB lineage: Bacteria > Bacillota_I > Bacilli_A > RFN20 > CAG-826 > UBA4951. The sequence goes on from CAVKAU010000135.1 coordinate 2,338, forward strand.
CGTTCTTTTGCCATTAGTCATTATTGTTATTGTTCTTTATCGTATATCAACGGTTTCCAATACTAACAAATACGTTAAAGCTCTTGAAAAAGAAAAGGAAGCGGAAAAATTAAAAGCGGATGTCCTAAAAGAGCAAATCAAGCCACATTTCATTTTCAACTGCCTTACTAGCATTCAAGGGGCTTATGAAGTAGATAAAGATAAAGGTCAAAAAATGATTACGATGTTTTCAAAACATCTAAGAAACAACCTTGAATCAACGTCCTATGAATTAATTCCTTTTGAGGTCGAGTTACAAAACATTCTTAATTTCTCAAAACTTGAAAGCATGCGGCGAAGTCACGAAATTGATCCTTTATTGGATCTAGAAGTAACTGATTTCTTCATCCCTCCGTTAAGTTTAGAGCCGTTTATTGAGAATGCTGTCAAATATTCAAAAATAGAAAATAAGGAAGATGGATATATTCAACTATGCACTTCTAAAACCGAAAAGTTTATAATCATAACGATTGAAGATAATGGGATTGGTTTCGATGTTTCTAAGATGAAGAAAAATTCCATCGGTTTAAAGAATGCTAAAGAAAGGCTTAGCCTTGTTCTAAATGCTGAAACAACCATTGAATCAGAAATAGGGAAAGGTACGAAAATTAACATACGCATACCTTATCTTGGAGAGGAGAAGCTTAAATGAACGCGATAGTTTTAGATGACGAAAGAGACTCTCTTTTGCTTTTTACCAAACATATCATAGACATCCCTAACCTAAGCGTTAATGTCTTTTCCCTTAAGTATGAAGACGCTCTTATTTATGCTAGGACTAATAAGGTTGATGTGGCATTTCTTGATATTGTCATGCCATCAATAAACGGAATAGATCTAGCGGAGAAATTCATTGAAATAAATCCTGATATTCAAATTGTTTTTATTACAGGCTACGCTCAAGATATCGAAAGCATTAAAAAAAGAATCGGCAAGAACTTCTTTGATTTTTGCTATAAGCCATATGATGAAGAAACGATGAGAGGGATTATCGTTAGGCTTCTATCTAAAGAGAAAAAGAATGTTTGCATAAAAGCCTTCCCGAGATTTGATTTATATGTCAATGATGTTTTGGTTGATTTTGAAAGAAATAAAGCCAAAGAGCTTTTAGCTTTGCTTGTTGATCATCGTGGAGGCGAGGTCACGATGGAAGAAGCAATCACAAAACTATGGGTCGATAAGAAATCTGATTTGGCAAAAAGACTTTATCGTGATGCGGTAAGTCGTTTAAAACTAAAACTAAAGCAATACGGCTTAGAAAATATTGTTACGTTCAATAGAGCCAGGGCATTCCTTAACACCTCCGGCATATCATGTGATTATTGGGATTACCTAGATAAAAAAGATGTTTCTTTCTTTGGCGAATATATGAGACCATACGAATGGGCCATTGAGAAAGAAGAAGAACTCCTTTGCGAGAAATAAATTCAAATATTAATACATGTATCCGTTGCTTTCTAAACGTTCAATCTGAAATAATCTTTTTTTGCGTTCTCCTAAATGAATTAAATATTTCCATAGTTAGTTTTAACAAACATCAAAATAGTAAAAAAGTCCGATATTATCTTGATAAAAAATGCTCAGAAATGATAAACTAATATTCGATAAAAATTTATCAATAAAGGTAAATTACCTTTTTTGGAGTAATAGTATGGAAACTGGCGGAAAAGAAGAATTAGTGGCTCTCATTGACTATCTAATTCATCATAATGAACATCATAATAAGGAACTTGAGGATCTCGCTAATTCGTTAAAGGAAGTTAATAAGGAAGCATATTCTAAAGTTTCTGATGCGATAACTCTTTTTAAAGAAGGTAACGAAAAGCTTTCGGCTGCCTTAGATGAATTGCATAAATAAGGCATGCATATATGTGTTTATCAACGATTTATAAAGACAAAATAGATAATAAAAACATCCTGATGAAGAATGTTATGAGCATTGAATTAAAAGGTGATACTTTGCTTTTTACTGATCTGATGGAAAGAAAGATGGAAATCAAAGGAAGCCTTACTAAAGCAAACTTAGTCGATGGTTATGTGATTGTCCATACAGAAGGAAAATAAGATGGGCAATCCGATTATATTGGCCTTTTGTGGCAAGGGCGGAGTTGGAAAAACTTCAATATCTGCTTTAAGTGTTCGTCTGTTGCATGAAGCATATCCCGAAAAAAAGATTCTTGCTATTGATGCAGATCCAGCAATTGGACTTGCAACTGCTTTGGGAGTGAATTCTTCTTCAACGGTTGATGATATAAGGAAATTATTCATCGAACATGCGGAAAATGGCGAAACAAAAGCAGCTTTAGAAATTCTTTCTGAAGCCAAATATCAAATATTCGATGCATTAGTTGAAATAAATAATATCTCATTCCTTGCTATTGGCCGCCCTGAAGCAAGTGGCTGCTATTGCAAAGTCAACGCTTACTTGAAGGAAGTAATAAGCCTTCTCGCTAACAATTTCGATTATGTCGTTATTGATGGCGAAGCGGGAATTGAACAAGTAAATCGTCGTGTGATGGAAAAAGTGACACATTTAGTTCTTGTCTCCGACGCGTCAAAAAAAGGGATTGAGGTAACTAAGACGATCAAAAAGGTCGCTAAAGAATTAGTCATGTATGAAACGGATGGATTGATTCTTAACCGCGTTAATGAAACTGTCGATGTCAATAAACTAAACCTTGAATCACTAAATTTATTAAGCGTGATTCCTGACGATAAGGAAATGATGCTATCAGACGTTGAAGGAAATTCCGTATTCTCGTTAGATGAGAACGCTAGCATCGTCAAAAACACAAAAACCGCTCTAAAAAAATTAGGAATATTGTAAGGAGGTCAAAATGAAAGATCTAAAACATTTGTATTATTTCGAAAAACTGCTTGATGACGCGAACAACGAATTGGTAAGAAAAGCGAAAGAAGACGGCCTTAAGTGCGTCGGAAGCGTTTGCTACCAAATCCCTGAGGTTCTTCTTAATCTCAAAGGGCTTTTCTCCACGCGTCTTAGAGCCCCACGCACTGGCTCAATGGAGATGGGAACCTATTATATGACCTCTTTCCTTTGCGAATACACCAGAGCCTTACTTGAAAGAGCGATTGAAGGTGGATATCAATTCCTTGATTGCTTACTTGCACCAGATGGTTGCACGATGATCAACCGCTGCGTGGAAAACATGGAATTGCTAAAAACCATGCCTCAAGAGAATTTCTTCTTTGAATATCTTGAAGTTCCAATGAAAGATGACGAAAACGGCCTTAATTTGTATGTCTCGGAATGCCGTAAGAAGATTTTGAACTCTTTGCATGAGCATTTTGGAACTGATGTAAGCGATGACGCTTTAAGAGAGGCGGTTAAGGAATATAACAAACTTTGTCGTTTAATTACGGAAATCGGTGAATTCAGAAAAGAAGACAATCCACGTATCACCGGATACGAATTCCATATCATTACGATGTGCACATATGTTTGCCCTCATTACTTATTGCTTGATAAGTTAGAAGAAACCCTTGAAGAAATTAAGGCAAGAGTTCCAGATGAAAAGAAAAAATTCCGCGCCCGCGTTTTAGTCGTCGGTTCTGAAGTGGACGATGTTGATATGATCAAACTCGTTGAAGAATCTGGAGCCCGCGTCGTTGGAGATAGATTCTGCTTCGGTTCTCTTCCTGGAAGACAAGAAATCATTCTTAATGACAAAGATGATGTGTTAACCCAAATCTGCGCTCAGTATATGCATAATTGCATGTGCCCACGTCATATGAATCTTGATAAATTCAAAAGAAGAAAGGAATACGTTAGCCAACTCGCAAAAGAATATAAGGCCGATGGCATCATCTACGAGCAAATGAAATTTTGCGACCCATGGGCCTATGAAAGAATGACCGGAACTCATATGCTCAGAGATGAATATAACTATCCAGTTTTATCAATCGACAGACCATATGCAGTTGGCAATTCCGGACAAATAAGAACAAGAGTCCAGGCTTTTGTTGAAAGTATCGAAATCAAAAAGATTCAAGGAGGCAAAAAATAATGGGAAGAAAAGTAGGATCAGAACCATTAGGCAAGCTTTATAACGGCAAAAGAGTCAGAAGAAGAAGAGAATGGAGAGGCCTCATTGACACTCTTTATGATTTTAGATGCTGGCTCAAAATCATGTGGATGCTTGCCAAATTCATCGTTAAGCCAGCCAATTTAAAGGGTTTCTTTAGATATAGATGGATGCTTAATTACCTCGCTGTTCCGATGATGATCGATAAACATACAACGGGTCTTAGAGGTGAAGCACTAAGAATCGCTCATACAGAATACGATTTAGTTGCTTTGGATGTTGCTCAATTATTAAGCAGAACATTCAAAGCCGATAAAAGATGTGGAAACAACGAGAAATTCTCCAAGAAATGTGTCATTCTTGATGAAAACGAAATGTTCCATATCATGTGTGGCTTCCCTAATCTTTATGCGGTTAGCTGGGAAACGGCAGCAATATATGTCTCCGTCCTTTTAAATGGCGGAGCCGTTACCCATTACCTTGACGTCCTTCAAGAAATGGGTATTCCTGGCGACGTTTGCCCAATGCCTGCAGCTGAGGCTGGTGCAGCCGTTGATGAAGATATGCCAATTTACGGTGCCTGTGCCGTTCAATGTAACACGACATGCGATGGTTCATTAATGGGAAACGGCATCATGTCAAAGAAATATGAGGAATTTGGCATCCCTACCTTTCAAATTGCCGCGCCATTAAGACACACTGAAGAAGGAGTTCAAGAATACGCCGCCCAAGAAATTAGAAACGCCATTAAATTCATTGAAGAGAAAACTGGCGAAAAATGGGATTGGGATTATTACTTCAAATGTGCAAAACGTTTCAATGAAGAAAATAGACTCCGTAAATCCTGGATGGAAATGTCTAGAACCGACCACCCTCAGGTTTTTGGCGCTAACCTTGCCTTATATGCCGAAACAACTTATATGGCAG
>CAVKAU010000136.1:0-6092 GCA_963654035.1 bacterium
CTTCTTCACTTCCGTATTCTTTTTCACTATTTTTATCAGAAGATAAGTCGTAGCAATAATATTTGCTATTCTTTTCGAAGAAACAATTATGAACAATATAGTTAGTTTCCTCTTTAACAATTTTTTCATATAGGTAACGAGAGCCGTTTTCTTTGTTGAATCTAATATCTTCTTCATTAGCAAAGGATTTGTCTTCTTTTTTGGTTGTTGTTTTTGAATGATACATTCCGATCTTCGGAAGAGAGAAATTATCCTTTGATAACTCAGTTTCCATGTTGAAAATTTGCTCTTTCGCATCGGTTTCCGTTAATAAGGCATTCTTGCATCCAGTAGCGGAAAGTAAAGGCAAAATAAGTAAAGTGCAGCAGATCTTTTTCATATTTATCCCCTTGCTAACAATTAAATTTTACTTAAAGATAAATCTATTTTCAAGTGATATTTTTTGTTGTAGGGAAAACAAAAAGGCAGTCAACATAGGCTGCCTTAAAATGTGTTTTGATTATTACGCAGCTGGATAAACGTAATCAACGCTGCCCCAAGTATAGGATTGAGTTATCGTCATATCGATATCCATGCCCTGAGATGTACCTATCGTGTGCGCGGAAGCTGACTTAGGCAAATAGTTTTCGAATTCAATAACAGAATTCGCGATCAAATCTCCGATGGATGATCCGGATGTAATTGTTGTTCCCTCTAGCTTAAATGATGAATCATTGATTTTTGTGAATTTAATATCATATTCATAAGTTACTCCTTCTGAATTTGAAGAAGGATTTTCTATCTCATCATAGATTTGAATGACGGAATCTAAACTGCTGACAATTCCTTCTTTTAAAGTTGCATCGTCGTATCCAAGAGTTGCTATGTATTGGTCAAAATCAGCTTTGAACTCTTCTTCTGTTGCATACTCACTGGATGTATCCATTCCAAAACCACTTGAATAGAAATAATATTTACCATCCTTCTCGTAATAGTAAGTTTGACTATTGCCTAAAAACGTCGTTCCATTAATATACAAATATCTTGAACCTTCAGTCTTATCAAATCTTGTTTCGCTCGTAATCGTAATCGAAGTTCCGCTAACAGTTTCAGTAACATTGCTAATAACCATTCCTTTGTTCGGAAGACTAAAGGAATCTTTTGATACTTCTTCTTTCATACCTTGCACAAATGTTTTTACTTCGCTATTGCTAAGTTCTTTTGTCCCGTTGTCTGTGCAGCCAACTAAAACAAATAAAGGCAATACAGCCATTAGTTTAATGCTTCTTTTCATAATTGTTTCTCCTAAAGACGCCTCTCTATTATCAAGTAAATGGCATTAATTTCAATAAATGTTTTTGAATTTTGCTTAAAGAAAATTCTTAAAATCGAAAAATCATATGCAAAACCCAGTTATTTTAAAAATAGTGATAATAAAAAGAGACCTTCTTGCTAGTTGTATTCTAGCTTCGGTCTCTTTTAAATGCATCAAGTTAAACGATGATTAATATCCTTCGCAAAGGGTTATAACGATGTCCCCTGTTGCAGTGTAAACACCATGGAATCCATCAATGCTATAATCGGCGGACACGCTTTCGCCACCGATAGTGATTGTTTCAATTTCTCTGCCATAATCATAGTCCTCTAAATAGAATCTTGTACCGTAGGCAACCATTCCGTTATTGACTTCAAGGAAATCACGGGTGTCGAAGTCAATAAGAATGTCAGAGCCATCTCCATCATAATCTGCGCCAGAGATTGTTAAGCTAACAGCCTGAACTTGATCAATGATGATTTCAACATTGCCAGAAACTGTGACTTTATAGGCAGTTTGTCCATCAATTGTAACTGAGCTTAAATATGAAACTTTTTGACCATTAATTTCGACGGAAATAGAAAGTGAATATCCCTCAGCTACAGTATCTTTAACAACGAAATAGAATACGTCCATATCATAGATATCACCTAAAGACGTTACTTTAGAGGAAGCATCAGTGCTTGTGTAGTATTCAATGGAACTTCCGGTAGGAACAGTTAAGGTTCTAACTGTTGCGGCTTCGCCTTCAAAAATTTGAATTGTGCATCCGCCAGTTGGAACAGCGACACTACCAGTGTAATTTCCTGTATTAGTATTTAAGGTTAACTCGATTTCGTTTGTTGAATCGGCCGTAACGATAGCGGCTTTGATCTTTTTAGAGTGATCGCTACCTGCAGCAATTGAAATATTAAGCGTTTCTTTCTCTTCGAAGGCATCGGAGGTTGTGGTTGTAGAATCTAATTTACTTCCGCTTGTAGCGCCAACAATGGAAACGGATTTAACAAGATTGCCAGCGGTATTCGTATAAGAAACTGTAGCTTTTACGATATCGATAACTTCAACTTTGATTGTAACGTTTGCGTCTGGCATCGTGAAATTGTAAGAATGATCATACCATCTAGAAGCTTGAATCTCTGTTTCTACTTCTTTGCCATCTGCATCAGTATAGCAATAATAAACGGTACCAATTCTTGTGTTTTCTTCGTCAGTGAGTAAGAAATCGAATCCAACATCATCTCCAGGGAAGAAAGTGTTGTTATCGTTGTCAAAGACAAGTGAAACCTCGTCAGAATCAGCTGAAGAATCTAGAGTAATGGTCTTCTTTGTAACTGTAATGGCTTTTAAGGCAGTTTCTCCGTACATATAGCAATTGAATATGTATCTGCCATCGGTTGCTTTGTAGTAAGCCTCTACGCCAAAAGCAAGGCCTTCAACTTCTGCACCAACAATCTCAGAAACCTTATATCCGTCTTCGACATTAAAGGCGACATAGAATCTAGTGCCGTTTGAAACTGACGTGATTTCACCAGATAATTCGAGAGCAGTTTCACCTTCGCTATTATGTGAATAATCCGCGGAAGAATAGAAACCGACATTTGAAAGATGTTCTGTTGAAGCAAAGCTAATTTCGTAAGCAACGCTTGTCGTAATGGCGATTTGCACGTCCTCATTAGGAAGTGTGATTGTGTAATTAGAATAATCTTTTTGATAATAGTAAGAATAATCGTATGGTTGAACGGAGACTGCCGTGACAGTGTAGCCAGTCTTAGCGATGAATTTGAATGTTACTGTGTCTCCACCCATGAAGGTTGTTGGTAAATTAGATTGAGTGGCATCAAGATTCTCGGAACCAGTATAAGTGATAGTATGCTCAGTTGCCTTATTAACATTTATGATCAATGTGGAATCTTCTGTTAGGTAATCGATGCAATAAAGGCCTTGTTCATTTGGAGAAAGTGAAGAATCTCCATATTCCGGGGAAGATAATATTGGCTTAGCAAGAATGTATCCATCATCAACGATGATTGCAAAATAAACATAATCGGTGACCCATTCGCCAATTTCATCGGACCATTCATCAATTGGCTCATATTTTTCGCCAGAGACAATGCCTAAAACAGTATAGTGCTCTCCTTGCTCAAAGGTTACTTTATAGCCGTTTTCAGAATTTGGATTCTTTTCGATGATGGAGATTGTTAATTCTTCATCTTTGGCAGCATCTAAAATGTAGAAGCAAGAAAGATTGTCAGCATTCCAAGACATATCGGCGATTGTTTTATTAACGGCGATTTGATACATCTTATCAGTGACGGCTTCGGCGAATGTGAGGGTAATTGTAGATTTTAATTCAACATTATCCCCCTCAGAAACGTTTAATGTTCCATCAGTTACAAAGTTATTGATCTTTTTGATTGTAGCAGTCTCAATAACAGGCTCGATTGATGATTCTGATGAGGAACTAGTGTTTTCAGAGGAAGAACTGCTAGTGGATTCAGAAGAGGAAGATGCGCTTGAGCTTGTTTGTGCGCTTGAGTTTTCCTCGCTCGATGAAGAATTTGTTACTTCTCCACAGCCTGCAATCATTAATACGGAGGCTAGGGAGATAACTAATAATTTCGTTTTTTTCATAATTTTAATTTTCCTTTCATTAGTTATATTGCGGTATCGCGGTATAGAAATAGATTCCGCCCATGGCTGAATTTGTCATAGCTATTACGATATCGCCGTTAACGTAATAGTTAAGATAAGACTCGCTTGTATAGGTGTAATCAGGATCATTTATTAATAACGCTTCATATTTGGCGTTGTAATTATTTATATCGCCATCATCGAAACTTTCTACGTCATGGTTGATATTGAGATTTTTGGTGTTTTTTAATTGGCCGACGCTGTATTTCCAGCTAGCATCTAAATCATCATCGAAAAGGAAGGGAATATCGCGGTCAACGTCCACTTCTTCACCGTATCTATTCTTTTTTCCTTCAAAGAAAGATTTCATTGCTGAGTAGATTTCGCTTGATTGGGATTCGCTCCATTTTGTCGGAGTTTTAAATGTCCCCATAGTTTCTAGCTGAGAAATAATGGAGTCAGAAATCTTAACTGGGTTGGATTCGGTTGAATAGGTGAAAGTTGTCACGCCTTTACCAGAATAATCCGCTTCAAATATTCCCGCCACGCCGTATGTGTAATTAAATTCACTAATTTCATCGCTTGTTTCTTCGTTAAGCGTGAAAGCCATCAAACCATAATCTCCGCCATTTTGCATGCTGCCTTCTTGGGCTTCAAATCTTGAACGGGAAATAGGAAGATAGTCCTTAAACTTATTTCCATCCATTCCTTCAACTGGAGAAATGACGTTATCTTTTAAATCGAACACTAATGGCGAGGCGCTCATGTTAATCCAATAATCTTTAAGTGTTTTGCCATAGAGAATTTCTGAACGAGGTTCAACGACGTTATCCTTTGTTACACGGAACTCTTTTATTCCAATGACGTTTCCTTCACTATCTTTAATAGCATATTGACCTCTACCAGTCGAAGAACGGGTATAACTATTGCCGTTTTTGGTGGTAATTGTCGTTTGCTTATAAACATAATCCTGAGTGTAATATGTTGTAACTATTGGTTGAAGATTTTTTGAGTCTTTTCCTTCATACCACTCTGTTGCAACCGTTTTGAAAGAGGTGTTTTCATAATCATTTATCTTATTGAAAACAGATTGAATTTTAGCCGTATTAGATTTAACGCCATACACAGATGGTTCGCCAATCGTGCGATAATCAACTAAATCAATTGTGAAAGTATAGTAAGCGTATTTGTATATATTTGGTGTCCATTGTGATAAAAAGGAGGAGGTTTTAGCGATGATTTTGCTAATTTGCTCACTTTCAGGATCGACGTATAGTTTAATGGATTCAAATTCTGTCGATGTTAATCCAAGATATGTTATGGAATTAAGAGAAGTTCCTCCATTAAGGCCATAATAAAGGTACGCTTCTTCATCTTCGTCATAACGAAATCCTTCAAAGTCAAAATCTTTGTATCCAAAATCAAGATTGGAGAAGGTTTGAGAATAGTATGTATCATCACATACTTCGTTTAAGGCATTAATCCCTTGGATATATGTCGCGCCAGAAGATGAGCGGTTGATGAACGTTTCGCCTGAATCATTCTTAATATGAATCTTATTAGGGTTGTAATCTAGCTCATACGTTCCGTAGTCGTAGGTTGAACTTCCATCAGCGTAACTCATTTCAACCGATGTTGTTGTAGAAAGATATGTGTTACGTATACTATAAGTGTTGTAGTAAGTAAATGTGCGGTTGCCAATCTTCTTATCAATCGTTTTAAGGAAGGATTCGGCAGTTTCATCAAAACTCTTGCCAACATCTTTAATGGTGCCTTGTGCAAAATTCGCTGGATACGTGTATGCATTATTTTCAAATTTCGAAAATTCTACAACAATATTGTTTTCTTCATCATATTTAATTGAAGCGTGATTCACTAGTCCGTTATATACGTTTGTATAATTCCCAAACGTTATAGCCAAAATGGTGAATAGATTATTTCCTGAAGAAGAATAATCAACAGTTATTTCTTCTCCATTTGATGAAAGAGTTAAATCATCTTTGCTTGCACCGTATTTAGCATTATTGAGATAGGAGAACAAATTGATCGTATGAAAATCGCTTAAAGGGGAATCGGATGGATATCCATCTTCATCTTCTCCTTCGACAAGATGGCCTAGTTTGTAAGAATCATTTTCTTTTGTGGCAGTATAAACGCCCTTGCTGGC
>CAVKAU010000137.1:0-2389 GCA_963654035.1 bacterium
GGATATTCTAAGATAAGCCGAATAGCTTGACGTTGAGATAACTCTTCTTAGCGGAGAAATTGGCAAAAGGTCTTTTTCGCCAATTAATTCGCCGATTTTGACGTTTAATGAAGAATATTCTTTGATTGGAACCCAAAGGTCAACTTCCGGAATGGCATCTTTTAATTCTTGAAGATTTCTTTCAACGAAGCAACCGACTGCGACCAATTTAGTGTTATATTTAGCCATCGAGAGAATAGTGTCTATGGCTTCTTTTTTCGCATCTTCGATAAAACCGCAGGTATTGACGATAATCAAATCAGCATCATTTGGCGAAGAGGAGAGCGAATAATTATTTAAAGGGAACATTGCTAAAATCATCTCGGAATCAACGAGGTTTTTAGCGCACCCTAAAGATACAAGACAAACTTTCTTCATGTTTATTTGACTTCGTGGGCACCCTCTTGAGGAATAGAGACCTCAAGAATGTTTTTCTTAGGATAATATTTTTTCATTCCTTCCATGAAAGAAGCGAATTCTTCGTTTGGGACAAAGCAAATGATTGAGCCAGCTAAGCCTCCGCCCATAACGCGAGCCGATCCACGGTTGAGGAAAAGTGAGGCTCTTTCAACTGCTTCAAGAGGGGAGGAAGAATAATTTCTTCTTATCATAACGTTATGCAGCAAGGACATTTGGGAAAGTTCGCTTTCTTTCTCTAATTCAAGGAACCAGTCGAAATTGTTCGTTTCGAAAGCTTTCTTGGCTCTCGTCACTCTTTGATTTTCGCCAAAGAAATGCAAAGCTCTTAATCTAGCTCTGTCTTCCATCGTTACAACGTGAATTTTTTGATAGAATTCCTCTAAAGGAACTTCGGAAAGAACTTCTTTGCGATAGACGTTTCTTGCCACTTGTTTCATGTCATTTGGCATTTCAGAATATAAATCAGAAAGGCCAGCATGAGATGAACCAGGGTTGACGATAACGATTTTCATATCCCAGGAAGGGAAAGGAAGAGGCTCAACTACAGGGTTTGCTAGGTCAGAGAAATCTAAGTAGCAAACTCCGCCAAAAGATGAGCCGCATTGGTCAAGAAGACCGCTGGCCTTGCCGAAATAGACGTTTTCGGCATATTGGCCGATTTTTGCTTTTTCTATTTTGCTGATTTTGCCATCGTTATAAAGAACGTTTTCCACTTCTGCAACATATAATTCAAAAGCCGCCGAGGAAGAAACGCCAGCCCCTTTATAGATGTCAGAAATGATAGCAGTGTCAAATCCACCAATCTTATATCCGCAATTTTGCAAAGCTTTAAGAACGCCTTTGACTAAGGAAATAGGGCGTCCTTGCTCTTCTTTGACCATTTCTAAATGGTTAAGGTCAACTCTGAAAGCACCATATCCCTCCGAATAGAAATTAATGATATTGTCATTTCTTTCTTTAAGGGCTCCTTTTATTCCTTGGGAGCAGGTAGCGACAATGCAACGTCCCTTTTGGTGATCAGTATGATTGCCGATTATTTCTAATCTTCCATAGGAAGCGAAATGTCTTGTGGCATCTTCGTTGAATTCTCTTTTGAATATTTTATCGATTTGCGTGTATTTTCCCATAATCAGTCCTCAAATGCTTTCTTTACGAATTTATGAAATCCTTCTTTTCCTTTTGGAGTGTCTTTAAACACGGCAACGTTTCTTAAGATGTTGCGGCAGACATTGTTGATATACTCTTCCGCTGTTTGGCCATCTTTTATAGCTTTGATAAGCAAGGAGAAATCCTTCATGTCAGGATATTTGGCAAGATAATCTTTTTCTTCCATACTGGCGGACTCTTTTGCTTCTTGGATTTGCCTTTTAAGCCTTGCTGGAAGAATGAATAAACCAGCCGCTTCAATTAAGCCGATTCCTTCATGCTTAATGGAGAAATATTCCGGATGGGCATGGAATATTCCTTCAGGGTATTGATCATTAGCGCGGTTGTTTCTAAGAAGGAGATAGAGATTGTATTTGTCTTCCACCTTATTTGAAATAAGGGTTATGGCATTATGCCTTACGCCATTTTCGTTGGCGATGATTTCGTTTTCTAAATCATCGTAAGTGAGCCAATTATCGAGTATTTTATCAGCTTGGGCGATAACGTCTTCTTTGTTTTCGCCTTCGATTTTTAAGACGGAGAGGTAGAAATCAAGAATGGAAACAGTCGTGTTCTTTTTTGAACGATAAACTTCTTCGAGATTTTTGGCTTTGAAAATTGGCAAAACTGGCAAACCGCCTTGAAAATGCTCGTGGTCAAGGATTGAGCCTCCAACGATTGGCAAGTCGGAATTGCTTCCTAAAAAGAAGGAAGGGAAGATATCGACAAAATCGAGGAGTCTCACAAATGTCTTGTGCTCAATATGCATTGGAGTGTGTTCATC
>CAVKAU010000138.1:0-6814 GCA_963654035.1 bacterium
ATTCCGCTCGATGAGGATGGTGAAACAACCTTTGAGATATATCCTTTAGCTGAAGGAGAATTTAAATATTCTTTCTTTAGCGATGATTCGTCTTTAGAGAATCCTTATCGTATAATTGAAGTTATTTCTTCTTCCAACAATGTAATCGTTAAAGGCCTTTTGCCTAATGAAAAAGTCTCCCTCATTGATAATAAAGGGAGACAATTAATCAAAGAATAGATTTATTTATACATTCTAATGAATGCGCCAATGCAACTCTTTTTGGCGTTCAGCTCATTATATGAAGGATATACGCACAATTTATCGGCGTCGAAATTAGGGTTTATTGCTACTAATTGCTCTTTTAATTTAGCTTTGTTTTCCTCGTTTGATAATAATGCGCCAGATAGAATTATCTTTTGAAGAGAAAGTAAGCAATCCGCGTTAACAAGAGCAAAAGACAATACACGCATGACCTCTTTTAACTTTTCTTCGTTACGAAGAATGATTTCGTTGCCTTCATTTTCTTCGACTTCTTTGCCAATTAAGGATGAATAACAAATCGTGTCTTCAACTGTTCTATCAAGATAGAAATATGTATGGCCAAGTTCGGATAGATTTCCTAATGGAGAGCCATGCACATAAATCGATGAGCCAACGCCTGGGCCGTATTTGACTAGAAGGAAATTCTTATCGTCATGATGATAAAGGGAATATATATCGGCTAAACAATCAACGTTATTAAATAAATACGTTGGCAAGCCAATTTCATCTAATTCTTTTTGAAGGCCTGGATATTTATCTTTTAGAGGGGAATTGACAATATTTCCTCTAATCGTAACTCCAACACCGAGGATATTTTGGCTATTCTTAATGAAATCTTTTAAGGAGATATCCTTATTTGACTCACTGCTTATTAATTCTCCTTTGAAATTCATCAAAGAATAATAAAAGTTATGCTTGCGAATATCGATGCCAAGGAAATTGCCATAAGTTGGATTCAAAGCTAATTTCAATTCTTTTCTTCCAACTCTTTGGGCATCGTTTTTTTCTTCAAAGACTAAGCCGTTCTCAATCAATGGCTTAATGGCCAATGTTAAAGCTGCGTTAGTCAACGAAAGTTTGTTCGCTAAAATAGAACGTGAACTTTCTTTTTCGACAAAGAGTATTCTGATAATGCTTTTTTGAGTATCTGATAGACTTATCATATAAATAGTGTAACACCTGAAATAAGCAAAAGCACACAAGTTACTTTCATAAAGACATTCTTTGAAAGTTTTGGAGCGATAAATGAGCCAATCACTAATGATAAAATGGTTACTCCTGCACCAATCCCAAACAAAATCCAAACATGCTCACTGAATGATCCGTTAATTAACTGGGTGGCGAATAGCATCGAATTGAGAATTATCCATAAAAGAGACAGGGTAGCTCGGAATTTATTTTTATCTTTAAGCTCATGAAGGCCATAAATTACGACAAATGGTCCTCCTGAAACATATAGTTTATGCATGATTCCCCCAAGGAAGAGGAAAACAATCATTAGCCATTTAGGCAAATTTACTTTCTCAAAATCGATAAAGAAGAAGAGGATGCTCATTAAAATGACAATCCCTCCATAGATATAAAGAAGAATCTTGCCTTCCATCGGTATCAAGTCAACGGCATAACCAACGCCAAAACCTGCTCCAACGCTTATAAGGATGATCAGAAAATGTTTCCAATCAATATCTTTTAGGTGCCTTAAGACGATATAAACGCAAACAAGCAAAGCAACCAAATTTAAAACTGGCTTTGCTGTAGCGCTCCCCTCCAACTTCATTGAAAGAGGCATCGCTAAAACAGTTCCCGCAAAACCAGTGATCGTTTGAATTATATTGCTGAGGAAAATAATGATGATGAATAAAGCGTCTTGCCACATACTAGAAATCTACTTTGAGATTCTCACCAACGATGCCAATATAAGCTCCTAGAGCGGCTTGCTTTGAATCTTTATGAGCAAGAAGCCATTTATTCACCTTCCAAAGAGTTTTGTCTTTAGGAGAGCTTTCTAGGTCCATATTCGTCTTATCAGAGAGGATTATCGCGCATCTAAAACCGTTTTTGCTTAATTTACATGGTGAAAAATGTAAAGTGTAAGGGGCCAAAATAACGGCCTCGCCTTCTTTAAGCAAGAAAGCTTTAACATCTTTTGAATCAAGTTTTCCTTCAATGATATCTTCTTTTCTTGCTAATAAAAGAACTAAGTCATTGGCGGCGATATCCACTTCAGGGCAGGCATGATACTCCATGCAATTAAGCAAGGAGTTATAGCCATTGCAATAGCCAACCTCAATATCGCCTAAGCCATAAACGTTCTCTTTTATTTCTTCTATGCCTTTTAGGGAATGCATCGAAGGATCGTCACGAACATAGATATTATTTTCTTCTGGCATCTTCGCCTTATCTTTTAAATAGGCAACAATTTCAGAAGAATCAATATTTAATACAGTCCCATATTCCTTAAAAGAAGGATCAGTAACACTTAGTATTTTCATCAAGAATCTCCCAACCCATTAGGCGTGCGAGATATTGCATGGCCTTTTTATATTGGACATAGCCCATAATGACGTGATGGGCAACGCCAGTATAAGTAACTGTATCAACAACTTCGTTTATTGGACGGTTAAAGACGACTTTGGCATATGTGCCCGATAAGTCTTTGCTCATTTCGAATGCTTCGCCCTCTTCGTAATAGATTCTTGTCTTTCCTCTTGCCGTATCAATACGTAAGATAGACATCTTTCCAGGTTTTAATACAAAATCTGCCGTAACGCCTTTTCCACCAGCAAAATATGTTTCCAAAGAACGATTGCAACGCTTGTCCCATAAATTACATGGGGCGACGCCATCGTGCCATAATAAAGCGTAATTTTCTTGATAATTAACTTGTGAAAGATCGGCCATGAATGGTGTTTCTTCGCCAGCTGCCCTAACGGCAACCATTGAAAGAGCTGCCTCAATATCGCCTTCGCAAGCTAATAAGATTCCTCTAGATTGCAAAACAGACATCATCGCGCATGGTGAAACGCCATAGTTTTTAGCAAACTCCGGCCAGCAACGTATTGCAACGACATCTAAGGCTTTTTCTTTCATGAATTTCTCTGCCACGACAATTAAGCGGGCAACTGCTCTAACCTGCGTATCGGTAAGCTTTTTGCAATCAAATGTTTCGCGAAGGCCTTTTTCTTCTTTGTTAATTTCTTCTTCGCTTGCTTCTCCGCCAAAGAAATCGCTTAATTCATAATGGGAAATCAAAATTCCTAATTCGTGGTAAAGGTGAAGCTCATCGACTCCGACGTTATAGAAGCCTTGTGCGTGGAAGCCAATTAAGCCAACGTTGGAATTCTCCAATGCCGTTTTCATCTTGATGGCTTTAATCCAATCATGATCAACGTCATCTCCGACATAAACGATATAATCATCGACTCCGCCTTTATAGAGGTTGGAGGCATTTAAATTAACTCCGCAAACGGCATTAAGACGAATCTTTCCTCCATCGTATGGAAGTTCGTTATAGCCTTGTAATAAGAATGGGCGTTTGACGATGTTATGAAGAATTAAGGCTAATCCTCCAAGGTGGAACGTTGCTGAGACAACGATTACTGCGTCAACGTGCTTTTCAACGAAATACTCTCCTGCCGCTTTAGCTTCGGCTGGTTCAATTACCATTGTTGGATAGTAAACCCAATCGATGCTTGTATCTTCCATCACTTTGCTAGATCTTTCTTGATATAGTTTGAACGCGGTCTCGTAATCAAAAGTTTTCCTAACTAAGCAAACTATACCGATAATTGGTTTTCTCATGCTTATTTCTCCTTGTTGACGATTTTGTATGAGGCTGAGAAATCTTCTTTTGCGAGTCCTTCAGCCATTGCTTCTTCGTATATTTTCGTAATATGATCCAAAACAGGACATTCTTTATTTGCGTCCTTAGCCATTTCAGAGGCAAAATGGACGTCTTTGTTCATATTCTCAACCGAGAAAGCGGTTGGATAAGTGTTAGAAATGATATTCTTTGCTTTGGTGTCTAAATAGAAACATTGTGCTCCACCATAACCGAACGCGGTAACGACTTCCTCTTGATTCAAGCCTAATGTTTTTGCTAGACCAAGAATTTCATTAACGCCGTTTTGAATTTCTCCGACTAAGGCATTATGCAAGATTTTCATTTGGCATCCGGCGCCATGTCCGCCCATATAGATGATGTTTTTGCCCATGCACTCAAGGATTGGCTTTACTATCTCGTAGGTTTCCTTATTACCTCCAACATAGATGCCAAGTTCTCCTTTAACGGCGGCAGGTTGGGATTTAACGACTGGACAGTCAAGTATTTCGATTCCGCTTCCTTCAAGCTCTTTGGCGACTTTTTGGTTTGTGCTAGGAGAAATGGTAGACATATCAATCCAAATTTGTCCCTTGCGCAAATATGGTCTAATTGACTCAAAGAGGGCAAGCATATGCTCGTTTTTTGGAACCATGGAGATGATTACGTCAGCAAAATTAACGCATTCTTCATAGGATGAAGCAAAAGGGAATGGCGTCTCTTTTTTGAAAAGATCATAGCCAATTAAATCGTATTTCTTTGAAATGTTTGTGGCCATTGGCATTCCCATTATGCCAAGGCCAATAAATGCGACCTTCATCTTAGTTGCCCTTTGTGTGATCCCAAGCATCCGTAAAGACACCTAAACCATAAGCCGTAAATGGATGGTTGAAGCTTTCTTCGTAAACGGCTAAGCCAGCGGTAACGATGTCTGCGCCCATTTCGGCTGCATCAGCAATTTGCTTGCCATTTCTTACGGCAGCAGTGATGATTTCTGTCTTATAGCCTTTTTCTTTGTAGATATTAACTAATTGAGACATGTATCCGTATGTGTCTTCCCCACTATTTTCTTTCCAACCAACGAATGGCGAAACGAATTTAGCACCTATTCTTCCGGCTTGAATAGCTTGAGATGGAGAGAAAACAAGGGTGACGTTAGTGCGAATTCCCTTCTTTTCAAGCTGATAGGCTGCTTTCACTCCTTCAGTCGTGCAAGGAATTTTGATAACGAAATTTTCACAAATCGCTGCGATCTTTTCGGCTTCGGCAATCATATCTTCGGCTTTTGCTAAATGAGGATTAATTTCAACTGAAACTGGGAACTTATCCATTCCTTCAAGATGATTTTCTTTTATCCATGCGGCGATGTCATTGATGGCTGTCAAGAATGGTTTTCCACTTGCCATAATATGTTTTGGGTTTGTTGTGACCCCGTCGATTGCATAATTCTTATATGCATAGTCGATTTCGTTTATTTTTGCTGAATCAAGAAAGTATTTCATGTTATTTTCCTCCTTTTTCTTGGTTTAGATTTTCAAACAGTGTTTTGTACTTGCTATCTTTGCGATAGAAAGCAATTGGTAAGCCCATAGGCGAATCAACGCTTCCCTTTCCGGAAGGAACTTCCTTATTTGTGAAGAATTGAATCCATTCTCCTTCAGGAAGGTAATATTCGTGTTTTGTTTCATTTGGTCTCAAAACAGGTGAGACGATGATATCTTCGCCAAACATATATTCTTTTTTGTTTAGATATGCCTCAGGCTCATCATAATGGAAGAAGAGAGGCCTTATCATTGGCGTGTTGTCACGATAATATTCTTCATATAGGTCTTCACGATATTTCTTAAGTCCAACGAAATATTTAGTGTTCTGAATAAATTCATCGTAAGTGTCTTTATTGTCGTACTGAACGTTATTCTTTGGCTGGTTGCCTTCATGAGTTCTATATACTGGGGTGAAGATATTCATTTCTGACCAGCGATTGAACAATTCGGCATTTCTCTTCATTGGATATAAAGCGGTGATTGTCGTATATCCGCCAATATCTGAATGAATGACGCCAGCTCCAGAGCAAGCAAGCGATATGCAAGCAGGAATAATGGAACCTAAGCCATATTCATCAGAGAAGTCAACATGCTGGTCGCCATTCCACATGGAATTTGTAAATTGGAAGGTGTGTCCATAAGCCGCTCTAGAGAAGAAGAAACATTCATCTTCTTTGCCCGTTTCTTTAACGGCGTCGTAATTGCATTTTGCCCACATTGTTGGCCAACGGTTATGAAGTTTTTCGCTTTCGCCACCATAACATACCGAATCCGTTGGAAGATATTCGCCAAAATCAGCCATCCAGCCTGAAAGGCCATATTCAATCATGTTATGGACGATGATATCCATATACCATTTACGGGCTGTTGGATTGGTTAAATCAACGATTCCGGCATTAAATGTCGTGGATTTGATGTGATAGACAGATCCATCTTTATGGCGGATGAGGAAACCTTTTTTCTTTGCTTCGAGGTATTGAGGGGCACCCTCTTTAAGGAAGGTATTGATATAGCCTAAGAATCTCACGCCTTCGGAATTTAGCTGCTTAATGATTTCTTTAAGATTAGGATAGAGTTTTTCATCGGCTTCCCAGTTCCAATAAACTTGATATCCAAAGCTAGTGACGACATTTCCGCACCAATCCTGGCACCATATGCCTGCGACCTTAAGGCCTTTCTCTTTTGCTTCTTTGTATTTTTTTAAGAGAACCTCACTTCCGCCTTGAACGGCAAGGATGACGCCATCATTAACCCAGGAAGGTACTCTTGGTTGAAGGCCAACTAGTTTTGACATATCTTGGGCTAATTCCAACATGGAATTCTCACAGATAAGTGAAATTGATTGAGGGACTTGTCTAAATTTGATTAAAAGCTCATCTTTCTTAAAAGAGAGGAACCCATATGTATCTTCATGGCAATATATCGC
>CAVKAU010000139.1:0-3142 GCA_963654035.1 bacterium
TACATGCGCTATTCCATATATTGTTTGCCGTGAATTGGAGTTGAGATACATTAAGCGAATTGGTTATTTTGATATTGTTATAGCTAAACAATCTGATGTAATCATCGATTAGAAGATCTTCTTTAGTATCGCTTTCGCCATAAACAAATACCCCATCATCTCCTCCGCCATAGATATCCGCATTAAAGAATGGATATTTGTATTCGTTTGTTACATCGTCATCGCTTCCATAGGTGATTTGAAGTTTTTGGGCCGAGCCACCGCCATCAATAAATGATGTCGCAGTTGTCTTCTTTCCGTTACTAAATAATGGGAAAAGCCTTATGACATTATTTGAATCAGCATAAGAGGAAAGATCTTTGAACATATCAAAACGTCTTTCAGTCGGAATTGGTTGAAAGGCCTCACCTATTGTATTCTCTCCCCAGGAGGAGGTGTTTTTATTTGGACTATACGGATAGGAAGGAGTTCCATTTGGATCTTCGACATAAGTCCATTCGGTGAATGAATAATTATGGAGGTCATTCGCGTTTCCCATTGATGAGAATATATCAAGAACGGCTTTGTTCATAATACCGGTGCTAAGATTGTTTTTAACTGTGACCTTGATCGGAAGATATCTTCCGGTATTTGTGTCATCCATCTTGCTTTGGAGACTTGGGGAATCGCCGTAAATAAGACCAGTTGGAGTTTGGTCATCCTTGCTGTCCTTTACCGTATTTCCATAATAATAGCAATCATCCCAGCAGCCAAATCTATCAGAAGAATATTGGTTATGTCCTTGATAATTTTCTATTCTATACGTATCAGATGTTTTGATGTTGAATTCCTCATTTGGGACACCCCATGTGCGTCTTTCACCAGAGGGAAGGTTAGTTTGGCTCTCGTTATAAGCCTTCCCTGAGCCATAAGCATCTCCGCCATCCGCTTCAAAAACGGAGCAAGAAAAACAATCACCCATATATTTTCTATAGGCTCCATCATAAGTTGTTTCGCCATATGTCGAGGAATATTTTCCCGTATTGGAACTTAATTTATAACGGGCATTGCCATTATCATCAACTAAGATATTGCCAGTTTCGGTATATTGGACTTCTTTATAGCCGAATTGATCTTCCGGAAGAGTGATCGTAGAAGAAGAAAGATATTCACTATATAGGTATAAATAGGATGCGCTTGGAAAGAAATAGATCGTATATTCCGTATCTACTTTGGTTTTGTTGTAGTTTTCTTCAATATCATCAACTTTGAAATTGTTGTTTATTTCAGCCTGTTCGCTACGAGTATTCTCAAAATAGAAATAAGACATGCCAAAAGATGTCGCGCCTAAAAGCGCTACGCAAGTAAGAAATGCTATTTTTCTTAATGTTTTTGGCATATTCATCTTCTTCTCCTTTCTATTTGACAACGAACTTTATAGTTATTGAGGCGTTATTTAAGGCATCGGAAAAACTACTATAGGTAGAATTATTCAATGGCTTAACATCGCCACTAACGTATTGGATGGCTTTATTTAGATTTAAAGTGTATTGATAATATCCTAAAGGATAATCCGTGCTAGAGATTGAAGCGCTTTCCAAATCAGACGAAAAATCATATCCGTCAGATGTTGAAGCATCAGAAAAGAGGCTTGTTGGAGTAACGTATGAGGCAAACGCATCATCGCTAATTGAAATAAATAGGCGAAAATCATTGCCTTCAATAGAATCGTTTTCGTCAATTATCTTATAACGAAGGATAATCTTATCGTTTTCAACATTATATGTTCCATCCTTAGAATAGAAATTAATCCCATCGCTTAAGTCATCTTTGCCTTTATATCCGCTAGAAAAAATGGCTAACGTTGGGCTTTCAACGATGGAGAGTTCGCCTTTTTCCACATCTGAAACAACATGAAGAGCAACTTCATTTGTTGGAGTATTAATCGTATCAATATTAAAAACCCAGCTAGCAAAGCCAACTCCAGCAAGCGTTAAAGAAGCTATTGCAGATAAAGAAATGATCGCGGCTTTCTTATAATCCATAAACTATTCTTCTTTCTCATCGTAATAATGAGCAACGTAAAGGAATCTCTTCTTATATTCTTTATCAATCATGTTTTCTGAATAGTCAAATGTGCAAAGGAAGGCGAAAGCACTAGCGATTGCAACGATTCCAGCGCTGCTTTTGAAATATGTCGTTGCCACTCCTAAGCCATAGTTTTGGAAGCCATTGTATCTTCCTATTATTTTCTCGCCGGCAATTCCGGTTTCGGAAATATCAGTTGCAGAATTAGCATCGCCCCTAAAAGTAAAATAATAAGTACTATCCTTAATGTTGATATTGATAACACGGTGAACTATTGTCTCATTATTGGCATTCTTAAAAGCAAGGACGTCATAGAGTTTGACGTCTTTGTCTTCGACTTTTTCTAAGCCAATCATGCTAAATTGCGTGATTTGATTTGTTAAATTGTTTTTCGTTATGTAATCGTTCTTGGAGTTAACGCTCTCCATCGAAGAGGTTTGAATAACCATATATGTCGTATTGCCAAAATAAAAGGTTTCATTATTTAGCTTATAAAAAGCAATAAAACCAATGAAAGCAAAAACGATTGCATAAAGAAAAATAGAAAAAATCTTGGTGATTCTTCCACGTTTTTTAGATTTCTCTTCGTCTTTCTTTATCAGAGTTACTAATCTGTTCTTTTCTATTTCTTCGTGTTCTTTGCCATCATAAACGTAAGTGACAACATTTCCCACGGTTGAATGAAGTTGATAATCCTTGCCGGCATTTTCCCTTACTTTAGCGTTATAAGAAGAAATATCTTCGTTTTCTTTTAATTGCTTACGATATTTCTTCTTTAAAACGCTTAGTAATTTGTCATCCTCATGCCCAAACCTTATATGTTTCTTTTTATAGAGAGCATATAAGGTAAAGAGTATGTAGAAAGTTATAGCTAAACCGATAATAACAAACAAAGAGACATAAAAAGCTATTTCAATTAATTTGCTTGATCCGGACATTCTAGGTCTCTTAAATGCTTAAGTTCGAAAATTAGGCTGCAGTATTAATGGTGAATGAGTAGCTTAACGTCATAAGAGGCGTACCAGCTGTTTGAAGAGTGGTTTTCATCGCTGAATATTCTGCGCTTGTTGATGGT
>CAVKAU010000140.1:0-3880 GCA_963654035.1 bacterium
AAAGGGCTTTCTTTTTGCTTATATTCAAGTTAGCAGCTCTTAAAAAATGAGTTACACTTGTCCATTTGTATAAAGGGCAAGGGACAAAAAAGGAGAGAAAATATGTCCAAAAAGAAAAGAATGAAAAATTCTAAGTTTTTAGCCATATGGGTCCCTTTCTTGGCATTAGCTGGTGCGGCAGTCGTTACGATTGAATGCCTCCTTCCTAAGTTTGCCACGATTTTAGACACATATGCCGGAAACTACTGGTCGGTCCTTGGCAAAGGAGATATTGTCAAGACCCCAGCTGAAGGAAGCGAGAATTGGGATTCCAATTATTACAAGTCTTCCTTCAGCAAATCTACCGAGAAAAACTCTGGTAGTGCTGACGCAAAAGCCAATGGCGAAAAAGTCGTTGAGAAAATCTGTGACGAAGGTATGGTCTTGCTCAAAAACAAAGACAACGCTTTGCCAATTTCCAAAACAACAAAAATCGCTTTGCTTGGAAGGGGCGCTGTTGACCCAGTCTATGGCGGAAGCGGCTCAGGAAATGTTGACACGACAACTTGTGCAAATCCAAAGAGCGCTTTAGAAAAAGCAGGATTTACAGTTGATGAGAATGTCTATAACTTCTTTGCTAACGAAAAAGATAATTATGCAAGACAAAATATTGTCATGGATAGTTATTCTGGCTCCACTTTCTTCATTGGTGAAATTCAACCTTCAACATATAACTTCACGGTAGACAATAGCGAAGCAGCAGTCGTATTTATTTCACGTTGCGGCGGTGAAGGCCTCGATCTTTCAAGAGATTTGAAAGCCGATTCTCAAACAGAGGCCAGTCAAAAAATCCTTACAGGCACGGATGCAGTGGCTGCAAACGCCAACAGCGAAGTAAATAACTACTCTGATGGTCAACACGAACTTGAACTTTCTAAGGAAGAGAAAGACATGATCGCCTTTGCTAAGGCCAATTATTCAAAAGTTGTTGTTGTTTTAAATAATTCCACAACAATGGAAATCGGTGATCTTAAAGACGATAGCGACATCGATGGTATCATTTGGGCTGGTTCCCCAGGTTCAACCGGCTTTAATGCTTTAGGAAAGATTCTTTCCGGTGAAGTAAACCCAAGCGGAAGAACGCCTGATTTATATTCTAGAGATTTCACCGCTGATCCTACATTCGTTAACTTTGCAACTAACGGCATCAACGAATATACCGGAGTTGGTGATATTTCTAAAGGAGTTAACGGTACAACAGCAGCCCACTTTGTCGAATACGAAGAAGGCATCTATGTTGGATATAGATACTATGAAACACGCTATGGCGCAAATGAGGCAACCTATGAAAAGCAAGTTGCTTACCCATTTGGTTATGGCTTAAGCTATACAACATTTAGCAAAGAAATCAAATCTAGCACAATAAGCGATGATGAAGTTAAACTTGTCGTCGAAGTCAAAAATACCGGTAGCGTCGCAGGCAAAGAAGTAGTTGAAGCTTATTACACCGCTCCATATGCCGAAGGTGGAATTGAAAAAGCCTCCACCGTCTTAGGGGATTTCGCAAAAACATCTCTTCTTGAGCCAGGAAAGAGCGAGGAAGTAACTCTTACCATTAAGAAGGAAGATATGGCTTCTTATGATTACAATGATAAGAACAATAATAATTTCAAAGGCTATGAACTTGAAAAAGGCATATATTATGTTGAAATCAAGGAAAATAGCCACACCGTGTCCACGAACGCTTCCGGAGATAAGCTCTCTGTTAGCTTCGAGGTGAAAGACACCATCACCTATAAACAAAGAAATTCTGACAAGAGCGAAGTAACCAATCAATTTGATGATATCTCCGCAATGTTTAAAGATACAAAGACTGATGGTTATGCACTTGCAATGTCAAGAAAAGACTTTGATGGAACCTATCCAAGCACCCCAACAGCCAAAGATGCCGAAGCCGATAAAATCATGATTAACGGCAAGAGCATTGCTGATGCCTTAAAACCATATGAAGTCACAAGTGACTCCAATGATGCTATGCCAACAATGGGCGAAAACAATGGCCTTAAATTAATCGATGTCAGAGGCCTTGATTATGATGATGAGGCATACGATAAACTTCTTAATCAATTAACCGAGGACGATTACAACAACGCAGGTAAGTATCTTGTAAATGGCGCTTATAATACGCCAGCTATGGAAAGCGTTGATAAACCATCAACCGAAGACCATGATGGCCCTCAAGGATTCTCTGCGCTTGGTAGCAAATACGGAAATGTCACTGCATATATGTCTGAGCCTCTTCTTGCTGCGACCTTTAATAAAGATTTAGGCAAGGAAATGGGAACTGCGATCGGCGAGGAATCGCTTTCGATGAATCCTGGTTTCTCTGGTTGGTATGGCCCAGCCATGAACACCCATCGTTCGCCATTTGCCGGACGTAACTTCGAATATTATTCCGAGGATGGCGTCTTAGCTGGCAAAATCGCCGCTAACGTCGTTTCTGGTGCTGCAGATAAAGGCTTATATGCTTATATCAAACACTTCGCGTTAAACGATCAAGAAACATGGAGAACAGCGGCCCTTTGCACATGGGCAACCGAGCAAACAATTCGTGAAATCTACCTCAAACCATTCGAAATCGTTGTCAAAGAAGCAAAAACAGAAATCGAATATATTGCCGATTCAAATGGCAATCATGCTAAAAAGACTATGAACGCTTGCACGGCCGTTATGTCTTCCTTCAATAGAATTGGAACAACATGGGCTGGCGGAAGCAAAGCTCTTATGACAAATGTTCTTAGAGACGAATGGGGATTCAGAGGATTCGGACTTTCTGACTTCAACCTTTATGACTACATGATACCAGATCAAGGCATGAGAGCCGGAACCGATATGCAACTTACTTGGCTAGGATTCAAAGCTGATTTCACCGATAAGAGCAGTGCAACTTCAAGAATCGCTCTTAGAAACGCATTCCACAATGTCTTCTATACGATCGCTAACTCCAACGCTATGCAAGGCATTGCCCCTGGAACGATTATCACCTATAAGACATCTGGATGGAGAATCATGTTCTATATCGTTGATGGTGTATTGGGAACCTTCTTTGTCGCAGGAACTGCTTGGGTATTAGTAAGAACACTCGTTCTTTCTAAGAAAAAGGAAACTCCTGAAGAAGAATAAATAATTTCTCTTAGCAAATCAGACCTACAAGATTAATTCTAGTAGGTCTTTTTTGTTTTAAAATGAGTGAGTTTTAACGAGTATTTTTGAATTTTTGATTATTTTATCATGGTTTGATTGGCACTTTATTGGCGCTTGGTTTGTTATTATTTCTTAAACGATTTTTGAGGGAGAGAAAATGAAAAAGAAATTCAAAAAATGTTTGATTGGCTTAGCGCTTATTTCTGCTAGTGGACTTTCATCATGCAGTTTGTTCAACTCTAATAATACGAATAATGATGGAGACACAACCGGAAGCGAGTCATTGAAATACACCATTAGTTTCTATATTGATGGCGAACTTGTAAAAGAATATAAGACCGCTGGAAATGAAGATATCCCTTTGCCGGATACATTAGCAGTTAAGGGAAACACGTATTTTATTGGCTGGTTTTCTGACGGTGAGCAAATTCAAGTAGATACGTTTAGGCATAAAGCATTAACGAAAGATATTAAAGTAGAAGCCATTTATAAAAACTATATTCATG
The DNA here is from genome assembly GCA_963654035.1 of bacterium. Lineage (GTDB taxonomy): Bacteria > Bacillota_I > Bacilli_A > RFN20 > CAG-826 > UBA4951. Next base: position 3,690 of record CAVKAU010000140.1, read on the forward strand.
TGAAATACGAAATGAATGGCGGAGAATATCGTCGAAGTGATGCGGATGGAAATATATCAACTGGAGCTTTGGAAGACGAATATCTCAAAGAAGGCGAAGCGCTTTATCACGCTTCAGCAGTTATTTTTAAGGATGGTTACACATTTGCAGGCTGGCATTTAAGAGAAGACTTAACTGATAAGGCTATAACC
>CAVKAU010000141.1:0-3122 GCA_963654035.1 bacterium
TTTAAAGAGCAAAGATATGAAACGCTTTATCGAATATGGCTGGCTTTATGCCATACCGCATATCGATGAAGAAGAAGGATTCAAACTTAATTTCCGTGATGGAGTTGAAAGAGCCGCTAAGCTTCGTGATTACTCTAAAGTATACGAAATGTCTTCAGAAATAGCCCATTCATCGCCATTGTTGATTTATTCTAGAAAAACCTATTTCTATTTAATAACTCTTATAAATCTTTACGAATCGTTTTTTAGAATCGAAAAGGTTTTTTCTTCCCTCTACCTTTCAACGACTAGTAAAGAAGAACAACAGTCTTACGTTAGAATGCAATCGCTTTACCGCTCTGAGTTAAATGCGGCATACACCTTGATGCAAAAACGTTGGCAAAAGCTAAACGAAAACAAATAATCAACACACGTATCAATTATTATTGATTAAACGTATTAAAAAAGCCTTGTTAAACAAGGCTAATTTTTCATACGTCAGCGTAGCAAGATCCACCAATGAACTCCCTCATTAAGGAATTTGATGGAACCCATTCATCAGACATGTCAATGAAATATTTAAGCATGCCCATCAAGCGATGAGCGTCGGAATGATATAGCGAATCATTTGGCATGCTTTGTAAAAGTGGCATGGCATATTTTTTCATGACGGCCAATTCATATGGCAAGAAGGAGTTAAAGACATAATCACAGCCTTCTTGGTATGGATAGATCCACTTAAACTCGCCAGCTCTGACCTTTGCCCATAAAGAGAAAGTTTCTTCAGCGCTAGAATTTCTGAATTTCTTGTCTCTGACAAGTCTTCTTAACAAGCGAAGGTCTGTTAACGAAAGCGGGTTATGGTCATCTAGGTTAATTTGAGCTTGCGGGGAGATGAAAATCTTAAATTTTTGACTCTTTGGAATTTGATAGGTCAAACGATCATTCAAAGCATGGATGCCTTCAATGATGATTGGCTGGTCTTTTTCTAATCTAACCTTTCTTCCGGCGACACGATGTCCGATTGTGAAGTCAAACCTTGGCAATTCGGTTTCCTCTCCATTTATGAGAGACAGCATATTTTCGTTGAAATAGTTGATGTCGATTGCTTCAATGCTTTCGTAATCTGGAAGTCCGTCTTCGCCAAGAGGAGTTGATTCTCTAGACTTGTAATAGTCATCGGTGGAGATTCTAATAGGTCTGATTCCTCTAGAAAGAAGTTCAATTCTTAGACGATTGGCAAACGTCGTTTTTCCTGAAGAGGAAGGTCCAGCGATACAGATAACCCTGATATTTTTGATATCATCCTCAATCATTTGACCCAATTCTGCTATTTGGCGATTGTGCCTGTGCTCACAAACGTTAACTAATTCAGCTGCGCCGTTTGTTTTGATTTCGTTATTAATTCCAGCAACCGTGGAGATTCCAACTACTTTAGTCCAGTCATGGGATTCTTTAAGGATCTTTCTGAAAGTTGGGGCATCTTCAAAATCCGGTATAAGTCCATTGCATTCGCTACGCGGATATTGAACGAGGAATCCTTTTCCATAAAGATGCAATTTATAGCTCTTCATATACCCAGTCGATGGTACCAAATGGGAATACATATAGTCCAAATAACCGTCACACTCATATAAATGAACCGTTTTTTCCGGGCGATATGCGAGGATGTCTTTTTTATCGGCAAATCCTCTTTCATCGTATATTTTTTCCGCTTCGGAATTTGGAACGACAATTCTTTTTAATGGAAGGTCGGCTTTCACTAAATCTTCAAGTTCTTTGCTAACCTTTGCAAGCATGGCATTATTGGCGTGAACATTTGGGTCAAGCAAGTGAATTGAGATGCAACGCGAAATGTTATAAGCCAAGCGGATATGAAGATCTGGGTAGGCTCTAGCGAATGCCATCGAAAGGAGATATCTAAGAGACGCCTCATACATTTTCATGGCTTGAGAAGAAGTTAAATCCAATAACTCAACCTCGGCATCGTAGTAGATTTCATAAGTTAGCTCTCTGACGCGATTATTTACTTTTGCGCAAATTATATCTTTATTTGCCCTTTGTTCATCGCTAAGCAAAGACAAAACTGAAACTTTTTTATCGAATTCTTTTTCAACGTTTCCAAGCTTTACTTTAAATTTTTGCATATATTTCCTCCTATTTATTGTTAAAACTAATACTTTTTTAGTAAAAAGGCAAAAATGCTTTGCTCAATATGATATTAAAATCACGTTTTTAATGCAAGCGCTTTCAAGTGCATTAGTTCATATCTTAATATCGAATATTTACTAAATAGTAACTAATGTATAAATTTTCAAAAATTTAAAGGACAAAATTTTTCTAAAATGCTAAAATTTATCCGGTGCGAAAAAGATGATGAAATTTTATTTGAAACTAAACCGCGATCAAAAAATATTCTTCTGGCTTGCTATTCTAGCGCTAGTTGTTTATTTAGCTTTGGCCCCCCTTTATTTTTTTGGCTTAGATAAAGGTTATCAATACCCTAATGGATGGCTTCTTGGCTCTCTTGTTTCACTTATTGCTTACGTCACTCTGATTAAAATGTCGAATGCCGTTACTAGCAAAGAAACATCTAAGAATCTTCCTGTTATCATGCTTTCATCTCTTTTAAGGCCATTGCTTTATGTTTTGGTTCTTGCTTTTTCGGGGATTTGCACTTTTAAATCTGAGTGGATAGGTGGCTTTGATATGTTCTCTTTCTGGACATGTTTTGCTGCTCTCTTACCTATGACTGCCATTATTCTTATCAGCCATTTTATCGATGCTAAGAAAGGCGAGAAAAAAAGCGAGGTTAAATGATGGTTTACGCGGTTGATTTAGGCGAAAGACTAAAAGACATGCTCACTTTTGATTTGGAGCATTTAACTGGGCCTCTTTTTTCATCCCTTTTGATAATTGTCGTTTTGCTAATTCTTGGTAGTGTTATCGGAATAAAAGCCAATAAGGCAGTAAAAAATGGCGATTATAAAAAGGCGCCAAGGGGCATTCTTTTTTGGGCTGATGCCTATTATGACTATGTCAGCAATTTCACGATTAGCAACATGGGTAATTCATCAAAACTATGGACTGGCTATTTCTTTACGCTATGGGCATATTTATTTATCGCTTTTAACGTTTCTTTG
>CAVKAU010000142.1:0-4906 GCA_963654035.1 bacterium
GATTATCGCGTTTTGCTTTAATGGCAGCGTCGGTAAGGACACGATTTGTTTCTTGGAAGGATGCGGCAGAGAGGAAGGATTCGGTTTCTAATGCAGCTTTGGTGATACCAAGGATTAATGGACGGCCAACAGCTGGGTGTAAGCCATTGACAAGGGCTTCTTGGTTGGCTTCTGTGTAACGGTCGATGTCAACTCTTGTTCCTGGTAAGAGTTTGGTGTCACCGGAATCGTTGATGAACATCTTGCGTAACATTTGACGAATGACGATCTCAAGGTGCTTATCGGAAAGTTCGATACCCTGAGAGGCATAGACGGATTTGATTTCCTTTAACATGTATGTTTCAACTGTGGAAACATCGGTGTAATCAAGGAGATCTTGAAGTCTCTTAGAACCTTTTGTAATAAGTCCGCCTGCTTCGACTGTTGCACCTTTTACGATGCCGTCGGCAAGTTTGGTATTACGTGGGATGTCATAGACTTCTGCTTCGGCCATAGGATTTTCGGCAGTTGGGCCAGCTAAAGAGGTGATCGTAACCGCTTGTGAGCCATCTGGATTATTGGTAATGTCGGTGACTTTACCAGCGAATTTAGCAATGATGGCTTGTCCTTTTGGATTACGGGCTTCAACAAGTTCTTGAACACGTGGAAGACCGGAAGTGATATCTTCACCAGCCATACCACCAGTATGGAAGACACGCATGGTGAGCTGTGTACCAGGTTCGCCGATTGATTGAGCAGCCATAATACCAACTGCTTCACCAAGTTGAACGAGGTGGCCAGTTGCCATATTTAAGCCGTAGCAATGACGGCAGACGCCTTCTTTTGTTTGGCATGTGAAGATCGAACGGATTTCAACTTCTTCGATGCCAGCTTTTTCGATAGCCTTAGCTTGATCTTCGTGGATCAAGGTGTTAGCTGGAACGATAACTTCGCCTGTTGTTGGATTAACGACATCGTGCATCGCGAAACGGCCATTGATACGGGAAGCAAGTGAGGCAATAACCTTTGCTTCTCCGCCAGAAGACGCGGCTTTTTCGATCTTGCGGACCTTATAGCCATGATCGCAATGGCAATCGTCTTCACGAACGATAACGTCTTGAGAAACGTCGACAAGACGTCTTGTAAGGTAACCAGAGTCAGCAGTCTTTAAGGCTGTATCGGCTCCACCCTTACGAGCACCGTGGGTGTTGATGAAGAATTCGTTGACCTTAACGCCAGAACGATAGGAAGAAATGATAGGAAGTTCGATAGCCTCGTTCTTAGGGTTGGAGACTAAGCCTTTCATACCGATTAACTGTTTGAAGTTGTCCAAGGATCCACGAGCGCCAGAATCGGCCATGATGATCAATGGATTGCGGTTATCTTTCTTCATGTAACCGGCGACTTCTTTTGCAACTTGGTCGGTGACATTTGTCCAAACTTTACAAACTTGTTTATAACGTTCTTCGTTTTCGATGTAACCGAGTTTATAAGCGGCATTGATTGCTTCAACCTTCTTTTGTCCTTCAGCGACATATCCGTCTTTATTCTTAATATCTTTGATATCAGAAAGGGCGATAGTGACTGAGGAGATTGTTGAATATTTGAAGCCTTGGTCTTTGATCTTATCTAAGATTGCGGAAGTTTTGCATGGTTTTGGTTCGACTCTGTCTTCGTCTTTCATGTCATATTTGTGGAAGACCATATCGATGAGGGCACCGATATCTTTCTTGCCAATACCAGTAAGAAGATTTGTTAAGCAGATATGCTCAGAAAGGTTGTTGCCATCTTTGTGGAAGGCTAAGGCAATCTTTGCGAGTTCTGGATAATCGGAATCTCTGTAGTGCTCGTCGATGTAGGCGAGTTTTCCAGTCTTCTTATCTTCTTTCATGAAGTAGTTCTCAACGATGAATTTGATTGCTTCATCATCGGAGAGCGAGCCAATTTTTGCTTCAAGAGCATCGTGTTCCTTTTGAACGTCAGCTGGGGAAACGAACCAAGATTCGATTGTTTCGCGGTTGATTGATGCTGGCTTGTTGCAGTTGATATAGACGAAGTCGTCTGGGAAGATTTCGTTGAAGATGACCTTACCAACGGTGGTGATGAGATATTTGTTCTCAACATCTTTTGGAAGGGCGAATTCGTTTAAATCGTCGCCAAATGTCTTGTGGATTGCTTTTGCAGGAATGACAATACGGGTATGAATTTGGACGGATCCAGTTTCATATGCTTCGAAAACTGATGTGACAGAGCCGAAGATCTTGCCTTCTTCTTTAGCAAATGTTTCTTGTTGAACTGCTGCTTTTTCGTTAGCTGCTTTCTCAGCTTCGTCATAGACTGTAACCTTACGAAGGTCTTTCGCGCGATTAAGCATATCAACGATGGATTCTTCAGCAGTTAAATAGTAGTTGCCTAAGACCATATCCTGTCCAGGAACGACGACTGTTTTGCCATCTTTTGGACCAAGAATGTTATTAGAGGCAAGCATGAGATTAAGAGCCTCAGATTGGGCAGCTTTTCCAAGAGGAACGTGAACGGCCATCTGGTCACCATCGAAGTCGGCGTTGAAGCCAGGGCAAACGAGTGGGTGTAAACGAATGGCGTGTCCATCAACTAAGACAGGTTGGAAAGCTTGGATGGAAAGACGGTGAAGGGTTGGAGCACGGTTAAGGAGAACTGGGTGTTGGCCAATTATCTCTTCAACGATGTCATAAACCTTTGGATCGTAGGAATCGATGAGCTTTTCAGCTTGTTTATGAGCGGTGACAATGCCTCTCTTTAAGAGAATGGCAGAAATAAATGGGCGTAAGAGTTGAACGGCCATCTCACGTGGAAGACCACATTGGTACATCTTAAGATTTGGACCAACTGCGATAACCGAACGACCGGAATAGTCGACACGCTTACCGAGTAAGTTTTGTCTGAAACGACCTTGTTTTCCTCTTAATCCGCTTGAAAGGGATTTAAGTTCACGACCATTTTTGCCAACTGTTGGTTTGCCACGGCGACCGTTATCGATTAAAGCGTCAACGGCCTCCTGAAGCATACGTTTTTCGTTGCAAAGAATAACGCTAGGAGCATTGTTTTCGATTAATTTCTTCAAACGGGTGTTACGGATGATAACACGGCGATATAAGTCATTGATATCGGAATCGGTGAAGCGTCCGCCATCAAGTTGAAGCATTGGACGAAGCTCTGGTGGAATCACTGGGATTACATCAAGAACCATCCATTCAGGTTTTTGATTGGAATTACGGAAGGCTTCGACAACTTCGAGTCTCTTGGCTGATTTTAAACGAGCTTGGCCTTTTTCGCTGTTGACTTTATCAGTAAGAATATTGAATTCTTCATCTAGGTCAACTTCGCTAAGCAAGCGTTTGACGGCTGCGGCACCTTCGCCGAATTCGGCATCGGTGTATTTAGCGACAAAGGCTGAGGTTGAAGCAAAGTCAAAGGTTTCATTTGGGTTTAATAAACGCTCAATGATTTCTTGGGCTTTGTAGAAGTCAGCACTTCCATCAATGATATCGCCACTTTCTTGGATTGCTTTAATAGCTTCAACGAAAATGTTTCTGCTATCTGGTGAATCATTGAAGAATTGTTTTTTCTTTAAGATTGTGGAAGTACCTGGATTTAAGCAAAGGTGACCGGCGAAATAGACAACTTCTTCAAGATCTTTTGGAGACATTTCAAGAAGTAAGCCAATACGGGATGGGATACCTTTTAAATACCAGATGTGGGTGCAAGGAGAGACAAGTTCGATATGGCCGAATCTTTCTCTTCTCCACTCTTTGGAGATAACCTCAACGTGACATTTTTCGCATGTCGTGCCTTGGTATCTCATCTTTTTATATTTTCCGCATGAACATTCATAATCCTTCACAGGACCAAAGATTTGTTCGCAGAATAAACCACCGAATTCTGGTTTATGAGAACGATAGTTGATCGTTTCGGAGTTGATAACTTCGCCGTGTGACCAACCACGGATTGTATCTGGGGAAGCAAGTCCGACTTGCATTGCGGCTAAATTGTTTATATCAAACATAATTCTTTCTTCCTCCTAATTATTCGTTGTGGCCAATGTTGCTAGTGACGCTAAGACCTTCTTCGGCCACAGCCTCCATCACATCGGCGACAGATGATGGTTCTTCGATAGAATCATCTTCTTGGTTATTGTTACGGACGCTAGTGAGGTTGCGGATGGCTGAATTAGTCTTTCTTTCTTCAACCAAGGCATCTTTGACTAGGTTATCCATATCAATCTTCTCTCCTTCTTTATCGAAGACAGAGACTTCCATGCAAAGGCCCTTAAGTTCTTTTGTGAGAACCTTGAAGGCTTCTGGCATGCTTGATCTTGGAAGAGCATTGCCTTTGATGATTGACTCATAGGTCTTTCTTCTTCCGACGCGGTCATCAGATTTGACGGTCATCATTTCTTGGAGGGTATGGGCTGCGCCATAAGCTTCAAGAGCCCAGACTTCCATCTCGCCGAAACGCTGGCCACCGTTTTGAGCTTTACCACCAAGAGGTTGTAAAGTGATCAAGCTGTATGGTCCGACGCTACGGGCATGTAATTTATCATCAACCATGTGGTTGAGTTTGATCATGTACTGGACGCCAACAGCGATACGTTCTGGATAACGTTCACCTGTTTGTCCGTCATATAGAATGGTCTTTCCATCGCTAGAAAGCCCAGCTTTCTTCATGAGTTCGGAGATTTCATCAGAAGTTAAACCATCGAAGACTGGGGTTGCAACACGCATATTGAGTTTACGGCAAGCAAGTCCGAGTTGAACCTCGAAGACCTGACCGATGTTCATACGGGAAGGAACGCCCATTGGAGAAAGCATCATGTCAATTGGTGTGCCATCTGGTAAGAATGGCATATCTTCAACTGGTAAAATCTTGGAGATAACGCCTTTGTTAC
>CAVKAU010000143.1:0-3209 GCA_963654035.1 bacterium
ATCATAGGTGATTGAATGACGTGAGATAGTGATGGAAGATTTGGAAGCCATATTATTAAGGGCGTTGCCTAAATCATTGTTTGCATCTTTGATTGGCTCGGCTTGCAATGCGTCTTTGGCATTTGCCGTGCCGATTTCCGATAGTGTTAAGCTAGCGGAATAATTTGTCAAAGAATAATAATTCGTGTAGTCTTCGTAAGCAGTTCCTTTGTGCGTATAAGAAGTAAGGGTGACTTTTGAAAAATCATCGCTGAATTCCGCTTCTTTGAAAGAAACATTCATATTTAAGAATTTGGATAAGCCGGCAAATAAATAGGTATATAAAATGTTTGTTTTCGTGACATTCAAATAGACTTTGCCGTTTTTCTTGGAAAAATCAGATGTTTTGAAAAGCGTAAATGGATTAACTAAGTTTGATGATCCATAGGAATCTTCATTATAACCATCGCTAGAAGAATAGCCGTCTGTTTGCAATTCATTATAATAATCAACGTAATTTAAGCCAACTTTACCGTTGTTGTCATAGGCGTTTTCACCATTGACGTATCTTTCTTCGCCGTTATGGATTTTGTAATATCTACGGTCGACGCCAGTGTATTTATCGCTATTTTGATAATGCGTTTCCAAGATGTATTTTTTCTCGGCTTTTTCTTTGTTTGAAGCGGGAATATTGTACGATGAGTCGGAATAATATGTGATTTCCGTATCGATATTTCCCCTAGCTAAAAAGCCTTTCTTCAAACTAGCGATTGTAGCTATATCATTTTCGCTTAAAGCCTCTATGGTCTCAGTTGATGATTCCGAGGAAGATGGAGTGCTTTGATCACATCCGGCTAATGGAAGAATGCTGCATAAGCCTAGGATGCATAATTTAATGTTTCTTTTCATTTAGTTCTCCTTGTTTCGTAATTATTTTAGTGCATGCTAAAAATATTTAAATTTATAAGCGATTACATTACATTCTATTTGTTATAAGTGATAGTAATAACGACGTTTTCTTTTGGCATGGTGAAATGAGTCATTTCAAGGCCATATCCAGAGCATTTCGTTGTTGCGTTCCCGTTAAAATAAACGCCAGTTATTCTATATTCTTGATCATAAATATAAACGTAAACATCATCGCCTTCATTTGCTCCAACTAAGGAATCTTGGCTTAAATTTCCGGCGTTTAAGGCTGATGTGCCAAAATGAACTTTGCTTGTTGGATGATTGGCATCTTCGTTATATGTTAAAGTGTAGTCATATGATATGTCTTCGCCATCGTTTTTATAAGTAACGGTGACATGGACGTTTTCTTCAGGCATAACAAATGTTGAAATCATCCAATCGTATTCTTCTGATTTAGTCGCAAGTATGCCATTATAATAAACACCTGTCGTTGGATTATCATCATCCATATTTTGAACCATGATGTAAATCGTTTCGCCAGCATTAGCGTTAACAATTGATCCTCCGTTTGCTAATTCTTCGACGGATCTTCCAAAGGAAACCATGTCTTTTGAATCATGGGTAAGAGAATAAGAAGTAGTTGCCTCCCCTTCGTAGGAAATCGTTATTTCAACGTCGTTTTCAGGCATTGAGAAATAGGTAAGCATCCAGCCATACGTATCGTTCACTTTGGTGGTTTCTACTCCGTTAACATAAACACCAGCTAAATTATCATCGGTGCTCGTTGAAACCATGACATAAACCTTAACTCCGCTTTTAGCCTTTGTTATTTCAGCACCGGCAGTCATCGGATCATCATCAAAGAAACTTACATACGTTTCTGGGTGTGCGCTAACTTCGGTATATGTAAGTGAATATTCTTTGTCAGGATTATCGTATTCAACGGTGATGACGACGTCCTCTTCTGGCATTTGATATTTGTATAAATAAGCTGTTTGGGCGGTCATTGGAACGCCATTGGCCTTAACGGCGGTTATTGTTGAATTCTCCGTTGTTCCATCATCGATTTCAACGGCAAATATTGCACCAACCTTAATTTTTCCATCGGTTGATTCAGTCATTGTTTTTATATTGCTATAAAGAGTGAATTTTGTATCTGGGTGGTCGGCGTCTTTTTGAAATGTGACGTTAAATGTAGTTTTATTTTCTTCGTAGGAATAACCGCACACGGAACACGTGAATTTGCTTTTTGCGGAAGAGCCTTCCGTAGCAGGAACTGTTGTTTCCTCAAAAGTGTGCTTTTCTTTGCTAAAAACTTCATCGCAATCGGAGCAAGCGTGCCAATGATAGTTCTTGTCACTTGACCAAGTTGAAGAAATGTTCTTATCGGAATGGGTGACACTTGAAGATTGAGAACTTGAATCTTCGTTATTTCCTTCAGATGAAGAAGGAGCTATTTCACCACATGAAGCCATGATAAATGCACTTGATATGGAGAATAATCCAATGATTAATTTTTTGTTAGACTTTTTCATTTTATTTCCCTTTTTACATTAATTTCTCGTTTTTCTTCTTAAGAAGAACGAAAAATACTTTAAAACCATAAAGCAAAATATAAAAATTTCAATGATAATTTTCTTCGTTTTACGCTGATTTTTACATTTTAGAACAATATTTTGTTAGAAAACGAAAAAAAGATGACGTAATAAGCCATCTTTTTGTGATTGAATAAAGAAATTAAATATGAAAATCTTCAAGTTGCTTACTTGGAATGACTTTGATTGTCACAATATTCTCACCGCATTTGGTCTGGAAATGTATTTTTACGTCTCCTTGGCCATTTGGCCTGATGATTGCCTGCGCACGACCATAATAAGCCGGGGTGATGTTATCTAAATACGTTCCGGTGAAATATGGGCAAGCATTTCCTAAGCCAAGCAAGGTTCCGTTTTCAACCTTCGTAACGACTATGTCAGAATTCTCTAAAGGCTTTTGACGGCCATCAATGTCAACGAAAGTCAATTTAACAAAGCCGGTTTCGTTCGCTCTTAAAGTGTCTTTCTCTGGCTTTGCCTCGAAGAAAGTTTCTTCCTTGACGGTAGAAAGAGAGGTTCTGGCTTTTTCTTTACCATTCTTATCAAAGGAGACTGCTTCGATGGTTCCAGGGATATATTTAATCTTGAAATAGAATCTTCCAGTATCCTTTTTACGTTTTTTCGTTCCAACTAATTTTCCATTTTGATAAAGAGATACCTTCTCTTCGCGAGAATAGACCTCAGCAACCATTTCTTTGCCCTCCCATCCTTCATAGTCATAAGAAC
>CAVKAU010000144.1:0-3246 GCA_963654035.1 bacterium
CCGATAGCACTGCTACATACACGACAAAAGCTACGCAGTTCAAACTTGGCAGTGTCACATATTCTCTTGCTACATTCTTTAAAGATGGAGCCCTTGTTGAAAGCGTTCTTGTTGAAAGAGGCAGCACGAATAAGATTCACTATGGTGTTGAAGTTACGATGCTTGAAGGAGAATTCGTTTCTGACGCTAAAGCAATATTTACCGTCAAAGAAGGCGAAAATACCTTAATGAAGGTTGGCTATAAAGATAATGGCGGAGCAACAAACAGAATCGCTTTAGGCGATGAATATGGTACCTATGAAACAAGCGATGGCAAGAGCCTATATCTTAATGGCGCAGGAGTTGCCACATTTGATGGAACGACATATTCTTATTCCCTTGCCGATGATGGAGTAACCGTTACTCTTTCTAGCGATAAGAAAACTATCATTGGAACATTAGATTTAACTGCTAAAACATTTACAGTTACTTCTGAAGAAGAAATCACTGGATACGCATGGTCTGGTAAAACTTACAGAGGAACAAGCCAGACGGATGCTTATGACGATGATTACGAATCTACCTGGACTGTTGTCTTCCATTCTGATGAAGATAAGATTGATGCAAGTTCAACTTTTAATTCTCCATATTTCGTTGAACATGGTAAAGACATTGAATATACGGTTACTGACGGAATGACAGTTACGACAAAATTCTGCACGGCCGCTTATTCTACCGGATATAAAGTAACCATGAAATACAACGCTTCTAAAGATACTTTCATCGTTAATGGCGGAGTCAGAGCAGACTATTTCAAAGATGCCGTATTCTCCGTTGTCGCATAATTAAAATCTCTATGAAAAAATCACTATTACTATTATTAGCAGCATCTGCAATACTTGGCAGTTGCACAGGAGAAATAGCTCCTTCCTCGGAGGGTAATTCCACCGAGGAAACTTCATCAAATTCTTCGGAATCTTCCAGCATTGAAGACGATGTTGATCATACAGTTCCTGAAGATCTTTCCGAAATATCAACCGGCATCTCTGTTTCTAGTTCAGGATATCTCAACGATATCAGCGTTGGAATGAGTCTTGCCGGACACTCCTCTTATCCAATAACGTTTGAAATAACCAATAATTCAACCGGCGTAACTAACGTTAGAAGCGATAATGAGAATGTCTTAACCGTTGAAACAAATTCTAGCGGAACTGTTTGGACATTAAAAACCCATAAACAAGGCTTCGCTCATCTAATTATCGAAGATGGCGATACAATCATTCATTATCGCAAACTTGTTCAAATCAAAAAGAAACTTACGCAAGAAGAAGTAAGCGAATCATTACTTGATGTCGATCACTTTGAAACGATTAAAGCATTTGAATCGTTTACCGGCCATATGACGTTAACCTTCATGAATGATGATCTTGAATCTCCAACCGGTTATATAAGTGGCCGTGAGTCAGGCGGAGTTACGATGAAAAACGTAAGTTTCAAATATACGTATGATGCAACATATTCCGACATATCGGAAAATCATGAGCATTGGTATATATACAAAGTTTCTGAATGGGATGATATTACGGGCTTCACATTCGCCTACTTTGCAGTCTGGAATACAGGGGATAGAATTCACGCGCATACTGGAAATGCGTTACTTGGCTTATTCGAACCAGCAGAAGAAGCCTAAAGAAAGGTATTTAAAAATGAAAAAACTAATCAAATCCTCAATATTGGTGCTTGCATCAGCAATGTTATTAACAGGCTGCGGAGACGATATAAAAACATCTACAGCAGACTCTAGCAATAATAACGACACCTCCTCTAGAGGGGGAAATTCTGAACAATCCTCTTCTAGCGATAGCGTAAACTCTTCTTCCCAAACTGTTACAACGTATGCAATCGTTGATAGAACGGCTGATGGAATTACCATTACTCTAAGCAAAACAAAAGCAGCTAAGGGCGAAACCGTTGAAATCACCGTTACTTTAGAATCTGGCTATGTCCTACTAGGCATTTACGCAAACGGCAAGGAATGTGAGAAAGTTGATGACACGCATTATACGTTCGTTATGGGCGATGCAGCAGTTGCTATCACCGCTTCCTTAAGCGTTACTGGCGATGTTGTTACCTCTGGTGACGTTGCTATTTCCCTAACAAAACAAGAAGATGGCACATATAAAGGCGTTTTCAATGCCGAATCTAGCAAGGCCTTCCTTCTTATTGCTTCTGGAAAAGAATATGGCTATGGCCAAGTTGATTTTGATAGAAGCTATGCTGATATCAGAGACGTTTATGTTTCTGGCGCAAAAGGCACAACTAAGATTCAAGTTGGTGGCAATGCCAAATATGAAATCACTTTTGATTTAACGAAAGAAAGACCAATTTCCATTTACCGCACTGGCATCTTCAAAGCGCCATCTTCCGCTGATGAAATAAGTTCTTATTTCTGTGGCTCATACGCTGGAAGAAATGTTCTTGATACTGGCGCTTACAATGTAAAAGGCTTAAATCACGTTTCTTATAGGAATTCTAGGTCTGCTATTAGCTATACCTGGGATTTATATCAAGATGGATCTTTAGCGAAGGCTACGAACCTTTTAGACGATACTGACACGGCATACGTTTATAAATCTGTCAAAGACAACGTCTTAACCGTTGTTGATGAATATATTGAAACCGGCAAGGATTCAGACGGAAATTACTACGACCGCACAAAGACGCAAGACACCGTTAAGTTTTCGGGAAAATATAAGCTAGTTGATGAAGTTGATAATTCCCACTATGAGAAGACTCCATATCTTGCAAAGCAAGAAGTTCTTACTCCATCACATGAACTTCATTCAATGAATAGCGAAATCCAATATGGTTACTATATTGGCTATACCATTGAAGATGAGCTTAAAGCATGTAACCGCAAATTCACAACTTCAACAAATGATGATGGAAGCTTCACCACAAGCATCTATGCCTGGAAGAACTACGAAGATGATGAAGCGGTTCATACGCGTTACCAATACGACACCGTTATCAATATCAACGCAGATGGAACGTTAAATTCCGTAACATACAAAGAAGTTTATTTCACAGAATCTAACTGGAGTTTCAATGACTCCGATATGGAGAATGGTGGTTCGTCCATTGCTGGAACAAATGGCAAAACAAAGCAATCAAGTTCTGTTTCCTATGGCTATGGCGATCCACTTTCTTCGAATACGAACTTCGATACAACACCATCTTTCATCTCTGAAATCACTGATGTAAAAG
>CAVKAU010000145.1:0-6819 GCA_963654035.1 bacterium
CGCTTGGCCTACAAGGACCATCAGAAGAATACGATGAAATATTAGATGTCTATACGACTGTTTATCATGATAATTCCTTCCGTATTCTCCTCTATTCCGTTTTGACGATATTCTTCATTATTGCTTTCGTTTATACATGGCGTTTAAACATCAAGCAAAATAAGATCTCTCAAGAAATCATTGCTTCCGGTAAGCCTCTTAAGAGTTCCAAAGATGATTTACGCTCATTAGTAGACAATCAATTCCACAAGACATTACTTGCTTTGCCTGTTACTGGCATTATCATTTTTACAGTATTGCCGATTTTCTTCATGATTCTTGTTGCATTTACGAATTATTCGGGAATCAATAATGGTTATACGAATAACCTCTTCCATTGGGTTGGTTGGGATAACTTTAATACGTTACTTAACTGGAATAGTGGGAATAAAGCCTATTCAGTTGCCTTTGGCGAAATTCTTACTTGGACGCTTATATGGGCTTTCTTTGCGACTTTCTCAAACTATTTCTTAGGCATGATCGTTGCTATGATGATCAACAAGAAAGGCATCCATTTAAAGAAATTCTGGAGGGCCGTCCTTGTTCTTACTATTGCTATTCCTCAATTTATCTCCTTGCTTTATGTCTCAAAGATGTTTGCTAATAACGGCATCGTTATCGCAAAATTAAAAGACTGGTTTGGGGTTACGAATTTCTCGTTCTATGACGATCCAACATGGGCTAGAGTCACCGTTATTTTCATTAATATTTGGATTGGTATTCCTTACTTGATGCTTATTGCAACTGGTATCTTGATGAACATTCCAAGGGATTTGTATGAATCTGCTAGAATTGATGGAGCTAATGCTTTCCAACAATACACAAAGATCACCCTTCCATATATGTTGTTCGTCACTGGGCCTTACCTATTAACATCATTTATTGGCAATATGAATAACTTTAACGTTATTTATCTTCTTACTGGTGGTGGACCAACAAATTCGAATGCATCTGGCGCTCAAGGTTCTGTCGGTTATACTGACCTTCTTGTCACTTGGTTATTTAAAATTACAACCGATACGGATTCAGCCTACTATATGGCTTCAGTCGTAGGTATCTTGGTCTTCTTAGTATCAGCCATTATTTCGCTTATTGTTTACAATCTTATGCCATCTAACAAACACGAGGAGGATTATCAATAATGGAAAAAGAAAAACGTCATATGGGTCTCCATGCGAAAAACACTATTTCCAATGTGGTTATTTATGTTATTCTCGTGGCGATGACAATTATTTGGCTCTTGCCATTCGTTGGCATTGTTCTTGATAGCTTTGAATGCGCGACAACCATGCCTCATGGCTATATGTGGCCAAAGCAATGGGGAATCGATAATTATGTTAAATTGTTTACGGAATCAACTAACATTCAATTCCTTCATTGGTTCTTGAATACCTTCATCATGGCTTGCGTAACGTCCGTTCTTCAAACGCTTATTGTTCTTTGCATGAGTTACACCTTATCGCGTCTCCGTTTCAAAGGACGTAAGTTCTTAATGAATGCAATGCTTGTTCTAGGAATGTTCCCAGGCATGCTTACGATGATTATTCTCTACCGTGTCTTAGCCGATATTGGATTAACTCAAGCAAATGCTGTTCCTGGATTAATTCTTGTTTATGTTGCTTCTTCTGGTATGGGATATTATGTATCAAAGGGTTTCTTCGACACTCTTCCTAAGAGCTTAGATGAGGCGGCTAGAGTCGATGGAGCGACAAATGCCCAAGTATTGTTCAAGATAATATTGCCTTTATCAAAACCAATTGTTATTTACACATTGCTTACTGCTTTCATGGCTCCTTGGGGCGATTTCGTCTTTGCTAAATATATTGCCGCTGGCGATCCTAATGGCTGGAACGTTGCTGTCGGTCTTCAAAATATGATTGGCACAGACTCTTCACTTACTGCAAATTATTCAACATTCTGCGCCGGTGGCGTTATTGTCGCTATTCCGGTTGCTCTATTGTTCATGTTATTACAAAGATATTATGTTGAAGGTGTCACAGGTGGCGCCGTCAAAGGATAGGAGAAAAATAAAATGGCAGAAGTTAAACTTACTAATGTTAAAAAAGTCTATCAAGGCGGCGTAGTTGCTGTTCATGACTTTAATCTTACGATCGCCGATAAAGAATTCGTCGTCTTTGTCGGTCCTTCAGGATGTGGTAAATCAACAACACTTCGTATGATTGCCGGTCTTGAAGATATTTCTGAAGGAACTGTTGAAATTGATGGAGAAGTCGTAAATGACCTTCAACCAAAAGACCGTCAAATCTCAATGGTCTTCCAAAACTATGCGTTATACCCTCATTTAACCGTATTTGAGAACATGGCCTTCCCTCTTAGACTTATGCGTCCAAGAATGAGTCAAGATGAAATCTATGCCCGTGTAACAAACGCGGCTGAAATCTTAGGCATCACCCCATACTTAACACGTAAACCAAAAGCCTTATCAGGTGGTCAAAGGCAGCGTGTTGCCATTGGTAGAGCCATGGTTAAGGATTGTAAGGTCTTCTTAATGGATGAACCTCTTTCAAACCTTGATGCAAAACTCCGTAACCAAATGAGAGCTGAAATCATTCTTCTTAGAAAGAAAATTGAAACAACATTCGTTTATGTTACTCACGACCAAACAGAAGCTATGACTCTTGGCGATAGAATCGTTATTATGAAAGATGGTTTTATTCAACAAGTTGGAACTCCTCATGAAGTCTTCGATAAACCAGTTAACCTCTTTGTCGCCGAATTCATTGGCGCGCCAAAGATGAATACCTTCCCAGCAAAATTAATCCTTGATGGTGGCAAATATTATGTTTTGGCGTTTGGCGGAAAACTTCCTGTTGCAGGCGAAAGAGCTGATTTGCTTAACGAAAAGGTTGCTGTCCCAGAAGAAGGGCTTAACCTTACTCTTGGCGTTAGACCTGAGCATATCGTTCTTGCTAAGGAACCTGGCGAAGACACAATTCACGTGACGATCCAAGTTAATGAAATGATGGGCAGTGAGCTTCACCTCCACGTCTTAACGGATGATGGAACTCAACTTGTTGTTCGCGTTCCAACAATTCAACTTAGCGAAGAAGAAAGAGATGGAATGGTCGCAGGTGCTGAGCTCAATATCACATTCGAAGGAAAAGTTATGCAATTCTTCGATGAAGAGACTGGAGTATCGCTTATTAACGCATAGGAAAAATAATTATTTAAGTTTAGGGGATGTTCTTTATAGGCATCCCCTTAACTATGATATAGAAAGGAAAATATGAAACATAAATTAGTTTTAGGCTTATCCGTTCTTGCTTTGGCTTTAGCTGGATGTAACAAAGTTGACAATAATTCTAGTAGCGAAGTTAACTCATCGGTAGAAACTGCTACATCTGAATCATCGTCTGAATCATCGTCTGAAGCATCAACTAGCGAAGCAAGTTCATCATCATCTTCAGTCGATGTCGATGATCAAATCTTTAACCGCGATGATGGTGAGGCGCTTGAGGTAAAAGAAGTCTCACCAAAATACACTGTCGGTAGTAAAACCAATTCCAAAGAATATGACTACTCATCCGTGTATGTTAATAAACCAACTAACACTCTAGCAGATGATTTCGCTTTTGGAGTTGATTGCTCTTCTTTATATGAAGTTGAAAGAGATGGAACAAGATTCTATGGCGAAGATGGCAAAGAAGAAGATGTCTTTAAAATCTTAAAAGATGGCGGAGCGAACTATGCCCGTTTTCGTCTTTGGGTTGACCCATATGACAAATATGGCGCTTCCTATGGTGGAGGAACGAATGATATCTCGACTGATATCTATCTTGCTAAACGTGCCTCGGCTGCCGGACTTAAAATCTTAATCGATTTCCATTATTCCGATTCTTGGGTAGACCCAGGAAAGAAATGGTCGCCAAAAGCATGGATGACGATGAAAAATGGCAAACCTACAATTAACAATAAGACGCAATATAAACGCGTTGGAGATTATACAGCACATGCTTTAAATGCCTTTAAAAATGCTGGGCTTACCATTGATGCGGTTCAAATCGGTAACGAAGTAAATAATGGCATGGCTGGATCTGATAACGCCATTTCACTCTATTTTGCTAATATGGTAAAGGCTGGAGTTGAAACTTCTAAAGCCATTTATCCGAACGTTAAAACGATTGTTCACCTTGCTAATGTCAATAATCCTTCTGGCGTATATAAAGTTTATGACAATCTTAAAAAACGCGAAGTTGATTGGGATGTATGCGGATTATCTTATTATCCTTTCTGGCATGGTGGAAGAGACAATCTTCAAACTGTCATGAATTACTGTGCTGAAACATACGGCAAAGAAGTCATGATTGCTGAAACTAGCTGGGGATATACAGATGAAGGAGCAAGTTTCTGCAACAACCAATTCTCTTCGACAAAATTCAATGCAGCTGGCGGATATTTAACTTCATATCAAGCCCAAGCAAGTGAATTAAGCGAACTTGCTGATTGTTTGTCAAAAGTTCCTGATTCTAAGGGAATGGGCATCTTCTATTGGGAACCAGCTTGGCTTCCATCAGAAAATTCTGGCTGGATCTCCAAAACGGGCTATTACTATAATGAACACGGCTATGATTATGAGAATACATCTGATTTAAGTTATAGCGACTCTTCTTGCTATTCATCATGGGCAAACCAAGCTTTATTTGACTATACTGGCAAAGCCTTACCTTCTTATAAAACTTATAGCCTTATTCAATCTGGGGCCAGCGAAAAAGAGGAAGAAGAACTTGAGCCAACATCAATCGCCTTTAGCGCAACATATAACCTTTCAGATGGAACTGACTCAATTCCTACAACGGCACAAATCTCAACGAATTTAGATCGTTTGAAGATTACGCCAATCACATGGGATGAAGAAGAGGTCGCAGCTTTAAAAACAGCTGAACAAGGCCATCATACAATCCATGGCAAATTATCAACATTTGATGTAACTTGTGACGTCCTTGTGATTTATAACTACATTCAAGACAATTCCTTTGAGAATCAAAACACTCTTCAAGGAAGTAATGCCAATGAATACGCCGTTAAGACGCCTTGGGATTTAACCGCTTCCGCAAATGGTGTAAGAGTTGAATCCAAAAATGAAGGCAACCGCACTGGAAAGAAATATTTCCACTGGTGGGCTGGAAATAACTTTAATTTCACTCTTTCACAAAAATTAAGCAAAATCCCTGCTGGAACGTATAAACTTTCTACGTATGTCATCTCCCATTTATTAACTGAATATGGCGGATATACAAAAGCTTCCCTTTTCTATCAAATTGGAACAGGAGATAAGGTTGAAACATCAATGTTATCTAGTACTTATTTCCCTGGATACGCCTCTGGTTTTACCGAATGGTCGATATCTTCGATCGTTGTTGAAGAGGAAAGCGATGTTACAGTTGGAATGATAGTCGAAGGTGGCGCCTCTAGCTGGGGCCATAATGATGACTGGTCATTCGTCCAAGCAGCATAAAGAAAGGAAAAACATGGAAAACAAATTCGTACTTACTTTAATAGATCGTCCTGAAATGGCGCCAGAATATGCGCAAAAAACGACGCAAAGCGGTAAAGCGGATGATTTAACGTCCACCGCCCTTCTCGATGAATCTTTGAGCATTTTCATCTTCCAACAAGAAGAAGCACATAAACGTGGTCTTAAAACAACAATTGAAATGACCTACGCTTCCTTGTTTAGCGATATCGTCGTTCAACTCGCAAAACGCGACCACGAAAAATATGGCGATGAAATTGCCTTAACTCTTTTAGGACTACCTTGCGAACAATTCTATGAGAAATATAAAACAAAAGATTTCTGCATCTGGATGTTCTCAAATGAAGACAAAGAAAGAATTGTCGATGACGTATTTGGCTTATTCTATGAAAAATTCGGTTTCTATCCAGAATCAACCGGATCTTATTACATGGATGCCTATACAATTAATTACATCAAGAAGAAATATCCTTCCGTCAAATGCGCAATAGCCACATGCTGGGAAGAAGGAGTCAAGTGTTACCACACGACAAACAATTCCTGGTATACGTTCATTGATGGAGGACCTTGGGCTCCATGGATTCCTTCTAAAGTGAATTCATGCTTGCCGGCTGATTCCAAAGAAGATGACTCAGGAATCGTTGCTATTCCTCACCTTTCTCGTGATCTTATGGCATGTTTTGATGGCAATGGCTCTAATTTCGGCACCCATCCGCAAAATGTCCTTCGCGGAATGATTTACGAAGACAATGAGCTTCCTTATTTCTTTAATCTTGTTGATATGTATCGTCAACAAGGGAAATACAATTCCGGACATTCTTACAATATGATGTTCGTTGGACCAGGATGGCTTAACAAAGCCGGAAGATGGGAACAGCCATATGAATTGCTCCGTAAGTCCTATTGCGATGGCCTTGATTATTACGCCAAGCTCAAAAAAGAAGGCAAACTCGTTGATATGACAATGAGCGAATATGCTGATTATTATCGTGAAGAGCATCCATCATACATGGAACCAGAAGTTGCTTTATGGAAAGATGTTCTTTATGGTTCAGACAAAGAATATTTCTGGTATTACGATCCATATATGAGAGCATGCCTTGACTTCAACCAGGGCGGCGCGATGATTTGCCTTAATCCATATGTTGGTAAACTCGATTTACCTGTTGGAATTGGCACAGGAAACGCTTATAACTGCTCTTATCCATATATCATTCAAGCTAACTATCGTGCTGGGTTCTTCACACATTATGCTGGACAAGGAACTTTAAAGAGTGCCGTTATCA
>CAVKAU010000146.1:0-4145 GCA_963654035.1 bacterium
TATTATTAATGGAAATTAAAGTGTCTTTTGTATCGAAGTCATCACTTAATATGTGGGTTTCGTAAGGGATATTTGGATTTTTGATTTTGTTTAATGAAGGTATTAGTAGAATTTTATATTCTTTTTCGCCTTTAAATGTAAGTAAGATTCCTTTGTTTTCTTCTATAGGAAAATCAGAAACATTTAAGGAATAGTCTTTGAAAGAGAAATCAAGATTGAGATTCGAGAAATCGATTTTCTTTGTTGGAGATATGGCAAAATTGAAATGACCTATAGAGAAAATAAGAAGGTATTTGCAAAAATATAGGTATTCTTCATCCTTTTCTTCCGGGTTGATATCGTCAAGTTCATCTTTGTATATATTTTTAAGAAATCTATAGATATTCCTATAGTCTTTTTGCATGGCAAGGATGTTTGTTTTTCTTAGTTTTATTTTTCCTTTTACTTTGCGACATTTGGCATATACAGGTCTTTTTATTCTAGCTTGCAATGTTTTAAAAACAAAATCCATCCGGTCAATAAGAGAAAGAGCAATATCAATATATGTCGAGAAAGATCTTATATGGCCAGTTTCTAGTTTGCCTAAGGCAAGGTAATAAGAAAGGTGGTTTTCCCTCTCTAAAAGATCGATTTCAAGTTTCTTGTTGGTATAGATCATATCTTTAAGAAGACGAGAATAATGTTTCACAAAGTTAAGTGAATAATCAACGGCACGCGAAAAAACGATATTTTCATATATCGCGTAATTATCTTTGTAATTATTCGTTAATAACCTAGCAGGCTTAACTCCATCCTCGGTGATATTATCCCAAAGTTCAGAATGTGAGGAAGCATAGCTTATTGTTTTATTATTAACGCGGCGGACCGCTTCGACATTTACAATTTCTTCTTCATCAATGAGGTGAATTATTGGCTTAGCGAATATTCTTTTCATCGATGGGAGAACTTTTTCGATTTTGCTTAGTTCTTCTTCAATGCCCGCCAAATTAATATCTTCAAAAGATGAGAAAAGGTTTAGTGAGTGAACTGAATAATAGTCGAATTCTGGATACGTGATGTTGTTATATTCATTAAGAAAACGTAATGAATCCTTATATCCAAGGGATTTGATCATCTTAGATATCCTCGTTTAGTTTGCTAATGAATTCTGCACATCTAAGGAGATCAAGTTTTTCGAAAGCGTGAACGAGTTCCTCTTTGTTTTCAATGCTCTTGAATTCAAGCTTTTGCACGACTTTCGTGAGCAATATCTTCTCAATTGCGTCATTTACCACGCTTTGAGGATCAGGGAAACAAGAGCAATATATCGAAACAAAGGATTCAATTTGGTTCATGATACGATTGCCAAAAGAAATATTGAATGGGGCAACTATTTTTTCTACTTCTTTGACGATTTGCGAAGATTCACAATCGAATTTGTATGTTTCTTTTGCCTTAGAAAGAAGATTGGCAAATTGATAATAAGTAAGGAATCTTTGAGGAATTGGTTCATCGAAATCTTTAATCTTTGACGCACGTTTATTAAAATTCATCGTCATCGCACGGTCATAGACTTTATCGGAGATCTCAAAGGTGGACTCATCTCTATTTGCCGTCCCAATAAACCATACGTTTGCTGGTATTTTTAGCGTATGCCCATCAACTAATTGCTTATATTCTTTGCTTTCGCCGTCTTTGGTTACGTTTAGCTGAGCATTTAAAAGATTTATTTCTCGTTTGTCTTCTTCGTTTTCCATCAAGGAAAGGAAATCCGAGAAGTAATATTCAATTCTTGAAAGGTTCATTTCATCAAGAACGATGAAAGAGATCGTTTCCGGCCTAAATTTGGCACGATATAAGGCTTGGGTAAATTTCTTAGGGGTGAATTTAGAAGAGAATTCGTTGTAATAACCAATCAATTCGTTTTTGTCTTTCCAAGAAGATTCCACTTCGATGATGTCGCAAGTTCCTAGGATCGCTTCCGAAAGGATTTTAGGAAGGGATGTCTTACCTGTACCGGACATACCTTGGAGGATTGATAATTTCGAAGAGCCAAGTCCCGCGATAAATTGGGCTATGTCTTCTTCCTTATAGGAAAGATGAAGTCTTGAATCTTTGGCGTATTCAACAACAAAACGCGTGATGCTAACTAAATTTGGAGAGACAAATAGCTTCTCTTTTCTTCTTTCGATATCTTCGCGATAACTATCTTCTTTGACGTCTATTTCGCTAAATGCTGGACATGGGTCAAAGTCTTTTGGCTTTTGAATGACCTCTTCTTTCTTTGGCTCATCTTTTTCTTCTATTTCCTCATGTTTAGGAAGATCTTGAGGAATATTATTCAAAGAAGAAAGATCGTTATTGATGTTAACGTCGAGCGCTTCTTCTTTGACACGGTTTGAGAAAGGCTTAAGGAAAGCCATTATTACCATCAATCCTAAGGAAGCCATGGCAAAGTAGATGGTTTGACTTGTTACCTTCGATTCATAATCAAGCGTTATGCTTATGCCTTTGCTTTCCAATATTTTCTTGATTGTCTCTTCTTGGATTCCTTCGCCGATCTCATAATATTTGCCAAAGAAGGAAAGAACGAGGATAAGGACAAAAGTTGCACACACGACAATAAAGGAGAATTTGTAGAAATAAGTGCTTCTCCTAGCAAAAAGAGAAATGGATATAACAAGCGTGACGATACTATAGACAATAAGAAGGTAAATAAAGAAGGCGAGGGTTTTATAGCCTGCTTCCATGTTTTGATAATTGTTTAGCACTTCAAAGCCGTTAACCGTCACAGTATTAGTGACACTCCCAGACGTGTAGTTGATAACGATGATGTTTGAGAAGAGAGAACCAATCAACAACCCAAGGAAAAGAACGACGAATAAAAGAGCAAGCATTCTATTAACCAATTTAGCATTGGACGATTCTTTTTCTTGCTCAAATTTGATGAATCTTGATGAGACCAAAGAATTAATGATGGCAATAAAGGCAACGACTAATAAAGGAATATAGGATATAGAGAAAACAGAGCTAACAGCAGTCCCTTGATTGTTTTTATCGATAAAGCTAATAACGATGGAGAATAAATAGAAGGCAATAGATAAGGCAAAACTCCAATAAATTAAGATTCTCGTTTTAGCTAAGAATTTGTTGATGTTTTTCGCATAAATAAGAATTTGAGTGAAATATATTAACAATATGACGTAGAAAACAAAGAATGCGACAAAAGAGAGAAGGCATTCAAGCGTTTGATTATCCGTTAGAGCGTTAAATAAGGCAAAATAAGGCTTTCCATCAAAGAAACAGACAGGAATAAAGAAAATCGATAAAAGCGCGGCTAAGCAAATGAAGGAAATAGCAATGTTGAATGTGGCAGCAGCCCTATTGCTTTCTTCTTCGTTTTCTTCGCCATCTTTATTGCGAATTTCAAAAATTATCGCGTAAATGGCCAGCAAAATATTTATGCTGAGTAAGATAATCGGATAGATGTTCGTTATGTCAGAGCAAGCGACAGATAAAATTAAATTAACAAGCGAGAACACGACGTTCAAACTTAAAATAATTTTTACTTTCTTATTTCCTAGTTGGAGGCAAACGCTAATTAAGGAAGCGATGGCATTCAAAACGCAAAAGCCAAAAATAACCATTACCACTACGCCTGCAGTTTGCTGAATATATTTAAAACCGTAGGCGAATAAGTTTCCTTCAGAGGATCCTAGAAAAATATGGAGCAAAGCAAGCGCTAAAGATATAGCCTCACCTAGGCAAATAATTATTTTCTTCAAAACAGATTTAGATGGCATAAAAATCTTCTTTCACTCAAACATTATAATTTAGAAAAGGGTAAAAAGTCTCTTTAAAAATAACTTATATTTGAGATGCAACAAAGTAAAAGAAGGGGATGCGTGTAGTTAAAATCGTGAAAAAAAGCCACGTTATCATGTTTGCGATAACTCTGCTATCAGATTTTCATTTATAGCTCAATGTATTCTATCTTTGAGTCATGCTTCAAAGACTTGCTGTCGTAAGAGATTCCTAGGAGCAGTATCTTGCCTTTGTACCCTTTGAAAACGCATGCGTAGTCTCTTGACTTTATTTGATTGATGGCGCCGTCAGGGGAGGAGTCCGCCTTCAGCTCCATTATTATCGGCATATGGGAACTATCC
>CAVKAU010000147.1:0-3586 GCA_963654035.1 bacterium
AGGCCACACCCATCATAATTCTAATTTGATAAGTCATAAAGCCATTTGCAACAAAAATCACACGCACATGGCCCTTATTTTCCTTAACATCAATCTTTTTTATTTCACGGATGAAATCATCAACATCATGAGGCTTGGAAGTAAAATTCTTGAAATCGTGTCTTCCTAAATATAAAGACAAACATTCTTTAAAAGTTTCATAGGAAAAGCCTGGCACTTGTAATTGATATTCAAAAGGAGAAAGAACGTCCCTATCTCCGAAATGAAATGAATATGAATATATTTTTCCACACGAAGAATGCCTTGCATCAAATGATGGATCCACTTCTTTCAAAGAAGAAATAAAGATATCGTTTGGCAAAAGACGATTGATGGAAATTCTTGTTCCTTCAGGATCTTTAATGGCCTTATGAACGCTAAAAGTAAAAGTTTGTCCTCTAGCGGATACGCCTTTATCAGTTCTTCCTGCCCCATGAATCGTAACTTTATGAGCATACAAAGAAGAAAGAACTTCTTCTAACTTTCCTTGGATTGAAGGATAGTCTTTTTGCTTTTCAAAACCCCAATAATGCTGACCGTTATATTGTAAAATGCCAAAATACTTCATTTACTTTAATGTCAAATTAAATAACAAAGAATATAAATCCGTTCCCGTAATAGAGATATAGTAAAAAGCTGCGCAGAAGCAAGATACGATAACAAATTCAAGCAAGTCCCACCATCTAAAATGGAGTTTGCGGTATTTAGTTCTTTTTCCAAGAGGGTCATAGCCTCTACATTCCATAGCGTTTGCAAGTTCATCAGATCTAACGAAAGAGGAAACGAATAATGGAATAATTAAAGAAATTATTGCTTTGAATTTGGCAAAAAGATGGCCATGTTTAAAATCAACGCCACGAGAAGATTGAGCCTTAAGAATTCGTTCCACATCTTCAAGAATTGTTGGAATAAATCTTAATGCAAGCGTGATTATCATTGCTAGGATAGGCGTCGGAACGCCGACCACTCTTAAAGGGGTGAGATACCAATCAAGGCCATCAGTAAGGCTTAAAGGCTTAGTCGTCCCAGTCAAAATCATCGATAGCGAAAGCATTATAACTAAGCGAAGGAGGACCTTTCCCGCTTCAAGAAGAGATTCATAATAAATCTTAAAGGTGCCAATCGTAAAATACCAATCCTGATTTGCTTCGCTATAACGGGGAACAAGAACGTATATTAACAATAAGAAAATGACCATAAACCACATTCCGCTTAGCGATTTAAGCAACGATAGGAAAGACATTCTTGAAAAGGAAAATAGAATAATAGTTACAAGTAAAAGAATTCCGAGCATTGTAAAAGTCATAGTCCACGTTGGATAGTTGATAAAGATTGCAACCATCAAAATAATTAAAGAATAAATCTTTAATCGTGGGTCCATTTTATGAACGAATGAATTATATGGAACGTAACGACCTAATGTAAAACTAGCCATTTTTCTTGCTCCTTACAATGGCGTTAGCCAAATCATCAACGGTTCTCATATCTTTTGTATCGAGCGCTAATCCTTTTTCTTTTAAACGTAAAGTAAAATCAAAAATATGGGGGTTTTGCAGGGAATAATTGGACAAATCTTCACCAAATAACTCTGATGGCGCACAAACTTTCTCCACTTTGCCATATTCCATTACAACGACTTTTTCTGCATATGAGGCAACGAGATCCATATCATGGGTAACAAGGATTATTCCCGTGCCATTTTTTTGAATCTCCTTAAAAAGAGACATTGTTTCTTTAGCCGCGGCTGGATCTAGTCCTGCCGTAGGCTCATCAACGATAAGAATGTCTGGCGAAGCAGCTAAGATGCCAGCAATTGCAACCTTTCTTTTTTCTCCGCCAGAAAGTTCAAACGGACTTCTTTCAAAGAAAGACTCATTAAGGCCTACGCGAAGCAATGCTTCATGAGCGAGTTTTAAAGCTTCTTCTTTATCAACGCCAAAATTTTTTGGACCAAAAGCCGCATCCTTTTCAACCGAATCTTCAAAAAGCTGGTATTCAGGAAATTGAAATACCAATCCGACTTTTTTGCGTAAATTCTTAATGTCTTTTCCGGAATGTTTTTGATGAATACGCTTAATTTCTTCTTTAGCTTTTGTTTTTTCTTCCTTAGAAAGATTCTTACTAAGTTTTTCTTTCTTTTCAGGATGATTGATGAAGCCATCGATATCAACATAGCCTGAAGTTGGACTTAAAAGGGCATTTATCATCTGAATCATGGTTGATTTGCCTGAACCCGTTCTTCCAACAATGGCAATGAACGAATTTTCTTCTAAAAGGAGATTCACATTTTTTAAAGCTGCGCTTTGAAAAGGGCTTTTAGCGTTATATACGAAAGATAAATCATGGAATTCTATTGGCATAAAAATTCCTCCAATTTTACTTCGTTATCAATATTTTCTGGTATATCAAGTCCTTTGGCGATTAACGCATCTTTTAAAGAGATAAAGAAAGGTGCATCCAATCTAATCGATTTGAGTTCTTCTTGATGGGAGAAAACCTCGGATGGATTTCCTTTGAGAATTATCTTTCCCCCGCTCATTACGAGCACGTAATCGGAACGGAAGGCTTCTTCGACGTCGTGAGTTATTGATAAAACTGTGATATTAGGATTTTCTTTTCTTAAGGAAGAAGTAATATCAAGAATTTCTTTCTTTCCTAATGGGTCAAGCATGGAAGTTGCTTCATCGTAGATAATCAAATCTGGATGCATAGCCAAGACACCAGCGATGGCAACTCTTTGTTTTTGTCCTCCAGAAAGATTTTCTGGAGACTTATCTAATTGTTCGTACATACCAACTTTTTTGCTATATGTATCAATTATTTCATCCATTTTCTCCGTTGGAACTTGTCTATTTTCAAGCCCGAAGGCAATGTCTTCTCTAACGGTTGAGCCAACAAATTGGTTATCAGGGTTTTGAAAAACCAAGCCAATTCTCTTACGCAATGAATAAATGCTATTCTTGTTTAATTCTTCGCCAAAAAGAAAAATCTTTCCTTCATAGTTATTGATTAATCCCGCTAAAAGCTTTGCTAGCGTTGATTTCCCTGAGCCATTATGGCCAATCAATGTGACATATTTTCCTTCAGGAACGTCAAAAGAGACGGAATTAACCGCCTTTATTTCATCCTTGTCATATGAATATGTGAGATCTTTTACTTCAATTACGTTCATTTTTCTTTAATGTCGAGGACTTTTCCTTCGTACTTGCTGATTTTTACGCCAGCCATTGTAAGAATCTTTCTTGATGCTTCATAGATTGTGTCGTTAGAATGCTTATCATCTAGATAAATCATTTCTTTTATTCCCACTTGGACGATGGCTTTAGCGCATTCGTTACAAGGAAAGAGAGTTACGTAAATTCTGCAACCGTTAAGATGCGCGCCATCTCTTGTATTTAGGATAGCGTTAAATTCAGCATGGCATACATATAGATATTTGCTATCCAATCCTTCGCCATGCCCCCATGGAACTACTTCATCATCAACTCCTCGTGGCATGCCGTTATATCCAATGGAAACAACTTTATTTTGATCATCAACAATGCAA
>CAVKAU010000148.1:0-3546 GCA_963654035.1 bacterium
CAATTCTGGCAATGCTTGGTGGTTCCTTAATTAAGGGTTTAATGTATGGCATTAAAGTTCATCAAGGAAAAGCTCCTAGCATTACAGGATTCCAAATAATACTTATCGTGATTGCAATGGCTGTTGCCTTGGCGATTTCTCTTTTAACAATTAAATTCTTCATGAAACTCATTCGCACTAAAACATTCCTTGGCTTTGGCATTTACCGTATCGCTTTAGGCATTGTGTTATTGATCATTTTCTTTACCGTCAACAAAGGGCAGCTAGATATCGTTGCAATGGAACCGATTCTTTCTAACGACTTTGCTAACGCCTATTCGCCTATATTCTATAGGCCGTCCTTTCTTGCAATAAAAATGTAATCTTATATAATTATCGCTACGGAGTAAAAAAATGGAAAAACAGAATCTAAAAGAAGAAGATATTGAAACAACATCCAGATCTCAGAATCAAGAAGCCGTTGTCCAAGATCAAGAAGAAAAATCAATCACTCTTGGTCAGATTTGGCACATGATCAAAAAACACTGGGTAGCTGCCGGTGTTTGCGCCTTACTTGGATTTGGAGCAGCCTTTGCTTATGCAAAATTCATTAAGTCTCCTTCCTACCAAGCAAGCGTCCAAATGATGGTCGTTGCTGATGAAGGCAGCACTTCAACAGACAATATCTCAATTTCTACGAGAAAAGCAGCAATTGCTTATGGGTATTTAACATCTGATGATGTCGTTGAAAAATCAACAGAGAAGCTTGCCGCAAACGAAAAATATACAAAAGCTTTAACGACTACGGAAAACGGAGAAACAAAATATAACACTCTCCAATTTAAAAAATATTACACAGTAACCATTTCCACTGTCGGAAGCACGTCCACTACATCAATCTTCTTAACAATAACTTCTACATGCAAGAGCGAAGAAATGGCGATAGACGTCGCTAATTGCGTCGCTAATACTTCGATTGAATTAACGAATTCCGATCAATACGCAATTCATAATCTTCTTGGCGATTCTCTAAACATTATCCAAGAAGCCAAACAAGCGAAAGACACATCCACTTCCACCGTTGTCATTTCGCTAATTGGCGTTTTAGCCGGATTAGTCGTTGGAATTGCTTATGCCATAATTCGTGAATTGACCGACACACGCGTCACTTCCAAATCAGAACTAGAATCTGTTACAGGATATAAGGTTATTGGCATGGTTCCAAAGTATGAAGCCATTAAAGAAACGAAAAAAGGAGAAAACGAAAATGACAGAAAATAAAACAACAGGCTCCCAATATCGTTTACACTCAGACGGATTGATTAGAGACTTCAATTCTGTTGAAGCCGATGCAATCATTCGTTTGCAAGCCAATATCGAATTCGCTTCTCTTGAAAAGAAAATCAATTGCTTTGCTATCACATCCGCTCAAGAAGCCGAAGGAAAAACCACCACAACTTGCAATCTTGCTTTAGTTTATGCAGAAAAAGGGTTAAGTGTTTGTATCATCGACCTCGATCTTAGACAGCCTGCCGTGCATAAAGCTTTAGGCGCCAAAAATCAATTAGGCTTAGTTGATTACGTCAAAGGCGATTGCGAAATTGATGATATCATCCAACACGTTGGAAATGTTGATATAATCACCCCTGGTTCGCATACTCCATTCCCAACTAAAATCATTCAGTCAAAGAAGACTGCGGAACTCATCAAAGAATTAAGAGGAAAATATGATTACGTTTTAGTTGATACTCCACCGGTTCTTGTTTTATCCGATGCCTATCTTATCGGACACGAAGTTGATGGATTCCTTATCGTTTGTTCTCAACACGTTTCTAAGAAGAAAGACGTTGCTGCGGCATGTCATTCCTTAGAAGATAAGAGAATGAATATCCTTGGCATAACCATGGTTATGGTTACTTCTGATGAAGACCAAGGCAAGGGTGGATATGGCTATGGCTACAAATATGGCTATGGCTATAAGCATCACGAAAAAGAAGATAAATAAATTACCAATGAGCAAGAGCAAAAAAGCACTTGCTCTTTTTTAGAAGTTGATTCTATTAATATTCATTGTTAAAATTAAGACATTCATAAAGGAATAAAAAAACATGAAAAAATCTTTTCTTCTTCTAACAGCCATATTAAGCGCTTTTCAATTAGCTTCTTGCGATTCAAATAACATATCAGGAAATTCTAATAATAATAGTGAGGTTCTTTTGCAAATTGGCAAAAAGATGATGGACATATCAATCGATAAATCATCTGAAACAACCGCTAAAGCAATCGTTCCTGCTGATATTTCCTTATATAGAATGCAACATGCCTTCCCTGCCGTTATGGTCTATTGGTCAGGACTCTTAGAAAAGCACCCAAATTTCGACTGTTCTGATAGAATCCTAAAGTTTGAGCATAAGATCCAATATGTAAAAAGTACTCCAACAACGTTAGGAATCCAAATTAATCTAATCGTTGATAAAGATAACAATCAAGTTATTCTCAGAGCCACGCAAGGAACGAATGCCAATGATTTTTGGGCAGCAGTGGGCGTAAAAGTAAATTATGACTTCAAAACTAAAACAATGGGCGATTATTTCTTTTGCATGACAACCCTTGATGAAACACATAAAATAACCGGCGGTCAATCTTATTCAAAGAAAGGCGAAGCATTTGAAATTGGCAATTATCTTGATGAAGATAAGGAATGTGCTAATTTAATCGATGATTTAATGGATCCATATATCAAAATGATCCCTTCTGCTACATTAGTCGATGGTGATGAAGCAAGAACTTATATGAGCGATTATTGCGATGCTGGAGATTATTACAAAACAATAGGCGGCACTGGTGTAATTACGTGCAGCATCGTCGATTAAAAATTATCTTTATTAGTTGTTTTTAAGAATTTCCGAAGAGATAAAACCTTCAATTCCTTTTTCTATCTCATTATAAGCTTTAGCAAAATCCCTGTTATAAAATGGATCGTCAATGTCTCTTGGATCATCTGTAAAATCAGATAAAAGACAAACTTTTTCAATATGAACCGAAGACATGTTTCTCTTTATCTCGATTTTTTGATATTTCTCCATGACAAGAATGTAATCAGCGGAAAGATATTCGCTTAAAGTTAGTTTATGGGCAGAGTGTGTCTCATAGGGAATATTATGCAAATCAAGTTGTTTTTTTGCTGATGAATACATATCTTCTCCAGAAGTTGAAGATTCTAAAGCAGCCGATTTAACGATATATTCATTGGCTAAGCCAAGATCGTTCAAACGTTTTCTTAAAATGAACATAGCCATTGGTGAGCGGCATATATTTCCTTGGCAAATAAAATAGATTATTTTCATCTACTAGATTATAAAATTTATTGGAAAATATTTCAAAGTCGACTCATTCATTTGAATAGTGATTTTCCATCCACTTAAGGTATTCGCCACTTTCTACATGATTTATCCATTCCTGGTTATCAAGATTCCATTTGATGGTAGCCTTAATGCCTGTATTAAAGTCATATTCAGGCTTCCAGCCAAGCTCGGTTTCGATCTTAGTCGGATCCATCGCATAGCG
>CAVKAU010000149.1:0-2265 GCA_963654035.1 bacterium
CTCTTAAGGAAATGGACGATAACACCTTAACTTATCATTTAGACAACACTTTTCATTATGAAAATGATGCCGTGACTGGCAAAAAGATCGAAAACCAATTCACGACATTCAAGAACGAAAAGAGTGGTGTATCATCCACTTATACTGAACCATCTCTTTCTGAAAGCAATTTCGCCTATTCAATTGATGGGAGTGATTCAGGACAAAACATTAAATATTTAAGCAGAGAAAATTTTGCTTCCACATTCCCAACTGGGCCTGCAAATAGGGATGTCGTAGATAATTTTATCTCTAAAACCTATATGCCGAATTCCCCAAGAGATATGGGCTATGAAGCGGTGAAAACCAGTTCAGCAGAAACAAGTTACACTTTAAATGACATGATTGGTTTAGATTACAATGACCCAAAATGGCAAAAACTCGTTGAGCAGTTATCCAGCCAACAAATAGCAGATTTATGTGGTGACGGTGGGCTCCATACAAGAGCGATCGATTCTATAGGGAAACCTAAAACAATGGATTCAGATGGACCTGCGGGATTTAACACTCAGATATTCGGTTCTGATGCAGGATATGCGACATCATACCCTTGCGAAACCTTAATAGCTGCCACATGGAATTGGAAATTGGCTTATCTAATGGGCTGCTCGGTTGGAAAAGAAGCGGAAGCTGCAGGCATTGATGGATGGTATGGCCCGGCTTGCAATATTCACCGCACCCCACTTGGTGGAAGAAATTATGAATACTATTCCGAAGATCCATATTTATCCGGCATTTTTGTCTCTTATGTCGTTCGTGGAGCAAGGGAAAACGGCTTATATTCCTTTACTAAGCACTTTGTGGCGAATGAAACCGAAAACACTCGTGCAGCTGGTTATACTTGGCTTACGGAACAAGCCTTAAGAGAAAACTACTTAAGCCCATTTGAAAGGGCCGTTAAAGATGGCGGAAGCATTGGCGTCATGTCTTCATATAACCGAATCGGCTCGACTAGAACATCTGGCTCATATAGGCTGCTAACAACGGTTCTTCGGGAAGAATGGGGCTTCCAAGGTTGCGTTATTTCTGATTATAACAACAATATTCCAGTTCTTTGCCCGGATGAGGCGATTAGAGCAGGGAATGATCTTATGATGGAAGTATCCGGCTCATCGCGCATGTTTGAAGACACGAGTAGCCAAACGGCATTAGCATGTTTGCAAAGAGGAGCTAAAAACATCCTCTATATGTTCGTGAAGGCTCAATACGATTTAAAAACAAGCCAAGGCTTGGACATCAACTCAACTATCTCGACATCTAAGATTAATGAAGTCTTCCCTTGGTGGATACCAACTTTAATTGGAATTGAAATAGTAATCGTTTCCGGAATTGGCGTTTGGTTCTTCTTTGTATTCAAATCTCGAAAGAAGGAAAGGAAAGAAGATTAGACATTAAAACAAAATCAGGAAGGTGACAACCTTCCTTTTTATTTCCTAAGCGTGAACATTATATTTAAATAAAATATTTGATCCTTCGTTGAAATAGACATTACGCCACGATATTTATCAACGATATATTTGATTGATTGCATACCATATCCATGATATTTGCTATCATTTTTTGTTGATTGAGGCAATCCATTTTTAAAAGATAATTTGTCTGAATAATAATTTTTAGTTGATATTGATAGAAGGTAGCTTTTTGATTTGACGGAAATGTCGATTATCCTTTTGTCCTTTTCTTCTTTTAAAACGGCTTCTATAGCATTATCGAGGATGTTGCCAAATAAGGAATATATATCTTCCTCAGACATGAAAGATAATTTCTCTCCATCGGCAATGCAGGTGAATTTAATATCATTTTTATCGCACTGAAAGCTTTTTTCCGTGAGGATGACGTCTAGTGCTTGATTATTGGTTTTGACGCTTGAATCATAAATTCTAATCAATGATGAAATTTGTTCAACCGTTCCTGGGGCTACTATCTCTTTTTCGCCTATATGATGAATTTGATTTTTCAGATCATGACATTTCATATTGATGAGATCGATGTTTTCTTTTGAAATGTGGTATTGCTTTTTTTCTTCGTATCTCAATTGATTGATGACGTTGATGTCTTTTCGAAGCTGCTTTTGATAGGAAAGAACGAAAATGAATATCAAGGATATCCAGCAACAAAGGATGTTAAATATCGAAATAATAGTCATATATGTTTTATCAAAGGTTTCCACGGCATAGAAATTAACATAAGAATTCAAAAGAATGTCGATAAGGACAAATAACGTTC
>CAVKAU010000150.1:0-2139 GCA_963654035.1 bacterium
ATCATAACTAGATATTTATGGATCTACAGGAATTTGTCGAATATAACTTTGCTCCAATAATTGGTTTAATATTCCAATTTGTAATTTTACTTTACGGAAAAACATTCAATAAACGTGAAAAAACGGTATTTTTTGTCAGTTTAGGACTGCAAATTTTGGAGCTTTCATCCTATAACATCGAATTTTATTATTCGTCGCTAACTTATTGGAACGTTCAAAGAGTTGTTTTCTCGATAATCGGCTATATCGTTAGACCTGCTTTAATATATCCTTTTGTCTATTTGCTAAGAAAAGAATCACATATTAAATGGCCAAAATGGGTTTATATTGATTTAATTCCATTGATATTTGTCGCTATTCTTCAACAATTTGCTTATTTCACAGATTGGGTTTTCTATTTTTCCGAAGATAACATTTTCCATAGGGGACCGCTTGGCTACGTTTCGATGATCGTAACAATCCTTTACATGTTAGAAGTAGCTGCCCAAATTGTTTTGACCAAAGTACTCAACAAAAAATTCAATATCGGATTGATCATCGTTATTTTGATGTATGTTGTCTTAGCAATGATTTTCGAAAGCATTCTCGATATAAGATCGCTTGGAATTAACGCGGGAGTCTTCTCTATCGTCTTCTTTATGTTCTCTTTGCAGACCAACAACTTAAATGAGGCATCGCTAAAGTTAAAAACGCTTAGTGAAATCGACTCTCTTTCGCAAATTTCCAATAGATATTCCGGTGAAAAACGAATTGATGAATTAGTCAAAAACAAGGTTGCAGGCCACTTTGTCGTTCTTGATATTGATGATTTCAAATCTATTAACGATACATATGGTCATGCAATAGGCGATGAAGCCATAATAAAGTTTGCTGCACTTTTGAAGGATACGTTTGGCAAAGATAGCGTAACGATGCGTCTTGGTGGCGATGAGTTTGCTTTATATTTACCCAAAGGTTCCAAGCATAATGACTTAATCTCAACTTTTTTAAGCGAATTGGAAGAAGTTAGGTTATCTGCCGATCCATCATTTAAAATAACAGCATCGTTTGGAAGTGCCGAATATGATGGCGAAGAACAAACATCATTTGATAAATTATATAGGATTGCGGATATTAAGCTTTACGAAGCAAAGAAAAGCAAACATCTAGCGATAGACCAATAAAAAATGCAGCTTTGGCTGCATTTATTTGTTAAAGAAATCACGTTTAGAAAACGGTGCTTTTAGAAACCTAACAAATGCTCGTCTATTCGTTAGCCAGACAAACTTAACATTGTTTTTAGTGTTCTTAATAATTTTTTTGACCATAAATTCGGCGATAGTTTCCGGGTAATCTCCAAGAATGTTGTAGACTTTTCGGAAAGAACGAAAGCCTCACCTTCGCCGAGATTATGATTGATAAAGTTCGTAATCATGATTCCCGGGGTAATTTTTCCGACCTGAACATTCAAACCTTCTTTCTTTACTTCGTAAGCTAAAGATTCAGTGAAGTATGTGACACCTCTTTTGGCCGTTCCGTAAATAGAAAGCCCAACTTGATATGCGTCATTTGAGCCAAATCCTTCAACGTTATAAATCTGTCCATGCTCTTGCTCTTTATAAAAAGATAGGATCTCTTTGGAACAGAGAATTGTCCCTTTTAAATCAATATCGATAAGCCTCGAGATGGTTCTTTCATCAACTTCCCATACTGGATTCATCTTTTGATTGACTCCGGCATTATTTATCCATATGTCGATTGACCCAGTTTCTTTTACGGTTTCTTCGATGACTTTGTGAATTGATTCGGGATTTGTAACATCAGCCACGAAAGAGAGTATCAAAGACTTCTTACCCTTTTTGCTTAATTCTTCTTCAGCAA
The DNA here is from genome assembly GCA_963654035.1 of bacterium. GTDB lineage: Bacteria > Bacillota_I > Bacilli_A > RFN20 > CAG-826 > UBA4951. The sequence goes on from CAVKAU010000150.1 coordinate 1,861, forward strand.
TTTTGAGTTGGTTTTCGGATACATCAACCAAAACGGCGTTAAAGAGTCCGGTCTGGTAAAATTCTTTCATCATCGCTAAACCAAATCCTCTAGCCGATCCAGTAATTACAACGGTTCTCATAATATTTGCCTCTTTTGAACACTCAAATTATATCATTCAAATAATGAATAGAAATATGCAGTTACCTCATAGGCGTTTTCAGAATGTGTATTTATTACGTAATCCTTTAATAAATCAACAAAAGCGCCAGACATGCATGTAATTAAGATGTCATCGGG
>CAVKAU010000151.1:0-6563 GCA_963654035.1 bacterium
GGCAAGGGCTTTTACCGGATTGTCTATAAAAGGCTTCCAAATTACAAAGAAACGCATACTAAGCTAAGAAAGGGAATATATGAGTGAATTAATTACATCAAAAGACAACAAAAAGATCAAAGAAACACTCTCTTTTGCCGATGGCAAAGGCGAATATTTCCTCGTTGAAGGCTTCCATATGGTTGAAATGGCCATCGAAAATATGCAGGCCGTTCGTATTTTTTCTTTGAAGGAGTACCCTCATAAAGGCATTGAATTTTATTTAACAAATGAAACAATCATTAAAAAACTATGCTCTTCAAAAAATCCGGAAGGAATCGTTGCGCTTTGCAAAAAGAAAGCAAATAACGCCAATTTTGGCGAGCGAATAATTTATCTTGACCGCCTTCAAGACCCAGGCAACGTCGGAACGATTCTAAGAACTTGCCTAGCATTTGGCTATTTTGATGTCTTTATCTCTAAAGGATCAGCAAGCGCTTATTCGGCAAAAACGCTTTCTTCCTCTCAAGGAGCGATATTTAAGCTAAATATATTAGAAGGAAACAAACCTTCTTATGAAGATATAAAGGATTTAAAAGAAAAAGGTTTTAACATCATAGCAACTGACCTTAAGTCTTCCTCTCCTTTAAAAGAACTTGCTCCAAAAAAGCCTTATGTTCTGGTTGTCGGAAATGAGGGGCAGGGAGTTTCTAAAGAGATTTTGGCTTTGTCTGATAAAAAAGTGAGAATCGAAATGGACGGAATAGATTCTCTTAATGTCGGAGTGGCCACAGGCATTCTCCTTTATGAATTTAAAAATCGTTAAAAGGTATGCCTTTCATAAACAAAATGTATTAGAATAATAGCGTTCGTTGAAAAGGAAGAGTAAGCTTGACCTTCTTAGTTCTGGGAGAGACTGCTAGAGAGACTGTCTTCTAAGATCCTTGCTGAAGTTCGCCTTGGAGAACGGAGAAGAGATTCTCCCCGTCGTGGGTTATAGCCGAAAAAGTCGCGTTTTAAATAAGGAAACGAATTGGGATGGCACCGTGGATTAATTCACTCCCTGCATCCCTTTTTCTATATTAAGAAAGGAATTTTACATGGAAAAAGAAGAAAAAATCGTCAAAGAGGCGGAAGAAGAAGCCTTAACGAAACTTTCTGAAGCCCATTCGGCAGACGAACTTCTCGCTTGGAAAAACATCTATCTTTCAAAAAAGAGCCCTCTTGCCCAATTAATGAATCTCATGCGTCAAATCGCCGTGGAAGAAAAAGCCAAGTTCGGCAAACTCGTCAATGATGCAAGAGGCAAAGTCGAAGCATCCTTCCAAGAAAAAATGCAAGCCGCCCAAAAGAAAGCCCTTGAGGAAAAACTCAATTCGGAGAAAATCGATATCACTCTTCCAGGAAGAAATCATAACCAAGGAAATATCAATCCTTACTGGAAAATAGTCGATGAAATGTCAGATATTTTCGCTTCGATGGGCTTCGATATCGTTGAAGGAAGAGACGTTGAAACAGACCATTTCAATTTCGAACTCCTCAATGTTCCTAAGGACCATCCGGCAAGAGATATGCAAGATACCTTCTATATATCGGAAAATCTTCTTTTAAGAACCCAAACTTCAGCAGCTCAAGCCCATACGATGCTTGAAAACGAAGAAAAGAAGCCAATTAAAATGATTTGTCCTGGAAAATGTTACCGTCGTGATGATGATGACGCTACACATTCCCATGAATTCGGACAAATTGAAGGCTTAGTCGTTGATAAGAACATTTCCCTTGCTGACTTAAAAGGCACTTTGGAATTGTTTGTTAAGAAAATGTTTGGCGAAAAACGCGAGATTCGTCTTCGCTCTTCCTTCTTCCCATTCACGGAGCCATCAGTTGAAGTTGATGTTTCTTGTTCTAAGTGCGGAGGGAAAGGCTGTTCGCTTTGCAAAAATACCGGTTGGATCGAGATTCTTGGTGCAGGCGAGGTTCATCCACACGTTCTAGAGATGTGTGGTTACGACCCAAAAATCTATTCTGGATTCGCTTTTGGCGTTGGAATCGAAAGAATCGCCATGCTTAGATACGGCATCGATGATATTCGTAGAATCTACACAAATGATGTCCGTTTCTTAAAGGATTTCTCGGAAAAATAAAGGAGACGATACAAGAATGAAAATTTCATGGAACTGGCTTAAACAATTCGTTGATTTAAGCGCTACAACACCAGAAGAAGTCGCAAAAAAACTTACTTTTGCTGGAATTGAAGTCGACGGCATTTCTACTTTAGCCTCGGTTAGCAATCTCGTTATCGGAGAAATTCTAACTTGCGAACCTCATCCAGATAGCGACCATCTTCATATTTTAAATGTCGATGAAGGAGAGAAATATGGCGTTCACCAGATTGTTTGCGGCGCTCCAAACGCTCGCAAAGGACTAAAGGTTATCGTTGCAAGAGTCGGTGCAGTTTTACCTGAGGTAACTATCGCTCCATCGGTGATTCGCGGAGTCGAATCTGATGGAATGTGCTGCGCTTTAAGAGAACTTGGCGTTGATAAAAACACGCTTAGCGAAGCACAAAATAACGGTATTGAAGAATTGCCAGCTGACGCACCAGTTGGCGAAGAAGACGTCCTTAAATATTTAGGATTAGACGATGCCATAATCGAGGTCGAGCTCCTCGCTAATAGACCAGATATGTACGCTATGGAAAATGTTGCAAGGGAAGTTGCTTGTCTTCTTAATCAAAAAGAAAATATCAAAGACTACCCAGAAACTAAAACGGGCGTTTCATCTTTCAAGGTTGGATCTTTAACCGATAAATGCAAATCGTTCGGTGCTAGAGAAATTCGCTCTGTCATCACTAAAGAATCACCTAAATGGCTAAAAGACATTCTTTCTTCTGAAGGAATTAGAAGCATCAATAATATCGTTGATATCGGCAATTTTGTCATGTTACTTACTGGTTGCCCAATTAATATGTATGACGCTGATAAGCTTTTAGGCGACTCTCTTATTGTCAAAGATGACTTTGAAGGCGAATTCATTGCGATGAACGGCCAATCTTATCGAATCAAAACCGGAGATTTAATTGTTGCAAGCGAAAACAAACCTATGTGCTTAGCTGGCATAATGACATCGGAAGAGGACAAAGTTACCCCTGAGACGAAAAACGTTATCATAGAGGTGGCAAATTTCAATGGCGCAGCAATCAGAAAAACATCTAACAGGCTTGGATTATCTTCCGATTCTTCCTCGCGCTTTGTCAAAGGCCTTAATACCGAACAAACAGAAAGAGTTCTTAGAATCTGCTCTTCGTTGATGAAAGATTTAGCCGATGCTAAAGAAATACTTTCTATCGATACATATGACGTTATCGAACATAAAGAGAAGAAAATAACTACTTCCTTGGAATATATAAATGGACGTCTAGGAACATCTTTCTCTCTAGAGAAGATCGTTGAAACGTTAGAAAGAGACCATATGGTTGTTGAAAAGGTCGAAGGGACCTCCTTTAGCATAAAAGTTCCTTTCTACCGCATCGATATCTCTGGCGAAGCAGATATTTCTGAAGAAGTAATTCGTCTATTAGGTTTTGATAATATTGTCGCCAAACTTCCTGCTGTTAGCTCTAGCAAAGGCGGTTACACATTGAAACAATCTAACAAAAATGCCATCAGACGTTTCTTAAGAAATAATGGTCTTAGCGAATGCATCACATATTCCTTGGTTAATTCCGAGAAGAAAGATTCTTTTGAATTAATTGGCAAAGGCGAAACGTATAAATTAATGAACCCTCTAACGGAAGACAGAAAGTATCTTAGAAAGAATATTCTTCCTTCTTTATTGGATGTCGCCTCCTATAATTTCGCTCATCAGGAGAAAAATTTGGCCTTATATGAAATTTCTGATATTGATACCCCGACTATTAAAGGCAAACATTTAGCAATAGTTTTAGTCGGAGAAGAACATCAAAGGGGATCGTTAGAAAAACATTCAGTCGATTTCTTTGATGTCAAAGGATATTTCGAAGGAATTACCAATCTTTTAGGAATCAATTCCAATCGTTTCAAATTTGAAGCGTATAAGTCAAATAAAGAAGAACTCCACCCTGGACGTTCTGCAGCCGTTTTCCTAGGAAAAGAAACCGTTGGAGTCTTTGGCGAACTCCACCCTGAAGCGCTTAAAAAATTAGGCTTTGGCAAAAATAACGTAGCCGTGCTTGAAATCGATCTTGAGTCTTTGCTTGATTTAAAAACAAGTGCCGAAAAAGCATCAATCCCACCAAGATTCCCATCAATTAGCCGCGATTTGGCCTTCCTTTTGAAGGATGATGTGGCCTATTATGATATCAAGCGCGAGATTTCTCGTCTTGATAAAACGATTAAGAATGTCGACATATTCGACCTCTATGAAGGCGATAAAATCGAAAAAGGCAAAAAATCAATGGCTATAACTCTCACTTTCCTCGATGAAAACAAGACGCTTAAGGATGAAGAAGTTAACGCAATCATGAAAAAAATAACCGATATGCTCGCCATGCGTTTTAATGCCGAGGTCCGCTCTTAATGAATAAAATCAATAAAAGCGCGATCCTTAAAGGAAGGGAACTCTCTTTCTTCAATGACACGAAATTCGAATCTTATCCTATCCTTTATCCAATAAGCGAGGTTGAAAACTGCTCCTATAAGGTTAAAGCATCAAAACAAGATGGATTTATTCTCTTACTTTTTGCGATTGACGCTAAACTTACGGTATACGATTCAAGAGACAACGTCAAATTCCCTTATCGTGCAAAATTCAGCGAAAGTGTCGAGATATTCGAAGATGAAAATGATTTTGAATCAGGCTATTATCTTCCTGGACCTAGCGTTGATTTAGATGAAGTAGCTCTCGGCTTAATCCATTCATCATTGCCAATACGTTTAGTGAGAAAAGAAGACGCTAAGATGCCAAAAAGCATCGATAACGTCAACTTCAAAAGCGAAAACGAGATAGCTGAAGAAAAAAGCAATTTCTCGCTTGAAGGCCTTCCGGAGTTCCCTTCCAAGAACTAAATTAGATCGAATGCCCCAAATTGTTTATCAATTGGGGCTTTTTTTTGTAACTTTTTCTTTAAAGATTTCGTTAATAATTGTATATTATTTTTGCGGAGTGGGAAAAAGTGGGAAAATTCTTTGGAACTTACGAAAGATGCTTAGATGCAAAAAACCGCCTCCAATTACCAAGCAAATTGGTAAAGGAGACGCCAGAGCGTTTTTATTTGCTTCGTGGATTTGAAGGTGCAATCTCCATCTATGAAGAAAATGAATTTAACGCTTATCTAGCAAATCTCGAGAAAATGAATTTCCTTAACGAAAAAGCGCGTACTTATATGCGTTTAGCTCTCTCTAGCGTTGAAGTGTTAGATGTCGACAGCCATGGAAGAATATCCCTAGCATCATCAATCATGAAACGTTATAAGCTTTCGAGTGAGATAGTTATCATCGGTGTCTTAGACCATTTTGAGATATGGGATAAGCAAGCCTATGAAGCCTATCAAGCAAAAAATGATGAGACATATGAAGATATAGCTGAAGATCTCTCATCAATTGGAAGGGAGACTCAATAATGGGATTTCATTACAGTGTTTTATTGAATGAAACGATTGATTTGCTAAATATCAAAGAGAATGGAATCTATGTTGATTTAACCCTTGGAAGAGGCTGTCATTCAGAGGCTATCCTAAAGAAAATTCCTTCTGGGCATCTATATTCGTTCGACATGGATCAAGAAGCAATAAACGAAAGCTCCGCAAGATTGGCTAAAATCAGCGATAATTTCACGATAATCAAATCTAATTTCGCTTACTTTGTTACAAAATTAAACGAAATGGGAGTTGAAGAGATTGATGGAATAATGGCTGATTTAGGCGTTTCATCGCCGCAATTCGACGAAGCCTATAGAGGCTTCTCTTATCGTGAAAACGCTCCTCTCGATATGCGTATGGATCTCTCTAACCCATTAAACGCAAAAACAATCGTCAATACCTATCCTTTCGAGAAGTTATTGAAAGTCTTTAAAGAATATGGCGAAGACAATTATTCCTATCAGATAGCAAAAGAGATCGTTAAAGAACGCGAAAAGAAAGAAATTTCTACGACCGAAGAACTAGTTGAACTAATTAAAAAAGTTAAACCAGCAAAAGAATTGGCGAAAAAAGGTCATCCAGCCAAACAAATATTCCAAGCCTTAAGAATAGAAACGAATGACGAATTGGGGAATCTCCGTCAATTGTTAGAAACATTCGATTCTATCTTAAAACCTAATGGAAGAATCGCCATCATCACCTTCCAAAGCCTAGAAGATAGGCTAGTAAAAGAAAAATTCAAATCACTAAGCGTTATTGAAGGAAGCCGAGAAGGTCCTGATCTCTTACCAGGAGAAATAAAAGAAGCACCCTACAAATTGATTACTAGAAAACCAATCGTCGCTTCTAACAAAGAACTCGAAGAAAATCATCGTTCAAAGCCAGCAAAGCTAAGATGCATAGAAAAGAAAGGAGGCAAGGACAATGAAAGATAAATTAGAAAAAACCGGATTAACCCGTACTCATT
>CAVKAU010000152.1:0-4584 GCA_963654035.1 bacterium
CGCTTAACAGAAGCTAAATTAGTACGCAGCATGGAAGAAAAGGGCATTGGCCGTCCATCAACCTACGCTTCAACGATAAAAACTCTTATCGCACGCAAATACGTCACAAGTAAATCTGGCGTTTTGACTCCAACCGATTCTGGCATTAAGACAACAAAAGTCTTGGATAAATATTTCCCAGAGATCATCTCTTCTGGATATACGGCTAATATGGAAACCACGCTCGATAAGATTGAACTTGGAGAAGAAACACGTTCTAAAGCTATGAATGATTTCTATGATCCATTTATCGTTAAATTTGAAGATGTGAAAAAAGTCATGTACAAAGACCCAGACGAAGAAACCGGTGAGATGTGTCCAGTGTGCGGCAAACCATTAGTTCTTAAAAGAGGACGCTATGGCACATTTACCGCATGCTCAGATTATCCAAACTGCAAATACGTTTTGAAAATCGTTCCTAAAGTAGAAGAGACAGGCGAGATGTGTCCTCTTTGCGGAAAGCCTCTCGTCAAACGCAAAAATAAGAAAGGCCAAGAATTTATTGGCTGCTCTAATTATCCAAACTGTACCTATATCAAAGGGAAAGATGGAGAGCCAAGCGTTAAGAAAGAATACACCGAGGCTGACTACATCAAGGAATGCCCATCCTGCCATAAAGGCCATTTAGTCATAAAACATGGCAAGAAGGTTGATTTCCTTGGCTGTACTAATTTCCCTAAGTGCCGTTACCACGAATGGCTTCCAAAGAAAAAAGAGGATAAAGATGCCTAAACATGTCAATGTCATCGGTGGGGGCTTAGCTGGCTCTGAGGCCGCTTACTTTCTTTTGAAAAAAGGAATTGAAGTCCATCTTTACGAAAGAAGACCATCCTTTGACGATGGTGCTCATGTCACCTCTTATTTTGGCGAACTTGTTTGTTCAAATTCTTTAAAATCAAAACAATTAACGAATTGTTGTGGTCTCCTAAAAGAAGAAATGAAGAACATGTCTTCGATAATGATGGAGGCAGCAAGCCTTTCAGAGGTTCCAGCTGGCAACGCTTTATCGGTTGATCGCGAATTATTCGCTAAGCATATTACGGAAAAATTAAAATCATTTCCAAATCTTAAAATAATCAATGAAGACGTCGCATCTCTTCCTGATGACGAAATAACAATTGTTGCGACAGGACCATTGACAAGCGGGCCTTTATTGGAAGACATTTGCAAAACGATTGGCGAAAAGAATTTTTCATTCTTTGATGCTTCTGCACCAATTGTCGCCAAAGATTCGATTGATTTTTCGAAAGCATATTTTAAATCGCGTTTCGAACAAGGCGATTCAGCTTATATCAATTGTCCTTTCACGAAAGAGGAATATTACAGATTCGTAGAAGAATTAGTTCACGCTGAAAAAGCCTTGCTTCATGAATTTGACACGCATTATTTTGAAAGCTGTCTGCCGGTTGAAGTTATCGCTTCACGTGGCGCTGACACTTTACGCTACGGTCCTTTAACGCCAAGAGGACTTTGGACTGAAGAGCATCCGCATCCATATGCCGTTTGCCAACTTCGTCAAGATACCAAACTAGGTGACTACTATAATCTCGTTGGATTCCAAACAAACCTTACCTATCCAGAGCAAAAAAGGGTATTTTCAATGATCCCTGGATTAGAAAACGCTCGTTTTGTTCGCTATGGCTTGATGCATAGAAATTCTTATATTGCCTCACCTGTTGCTTTAAACGAAGATCTTAGCTTAAAAAATAAAGACAACGTATTCATCGCCGGTCAACTTTCAGGCGTTGAAGGATATGTTGAATCAGCCGCAATGGGAATTATCGCTGGAATAAACGCTTATAGAAGAATTAATGGTCTTCCTTTTCTTAAGTTATCAAGAGAAAGCGTTTGCGGTGCTTTGATTGATTATATCTTGAATGCAAGCAAGGATTCTTTTGCTCCGATGAATGCTTCTTGGGTTCTTTTCCCTGGCACGAAAAAAGATAATCGCGAACCGACTATCAAGAAAGCTTTAGAAACGATAGAATCTTATTGGAAAGCCGTAAATGAATGAACCGTCCTGAAAGAGAATTCCTTGATTCCTTAATCGCAAAACGCTACTCTGCCCACACTATTGATTCTTATCAAAGAGACATAGATTTTTTCTTTGAGTTTTTAAATGAACAAAATGTTTTGATGACGAATGTCGATCGTAACGTCATTCGCGATTTTGAGGATTCTCAATTACAAAAGGGAATCGGAGCAAGGTCTTTGCAAAGAAGAATTACCTCCTGCAGGCAGTTTTATGCCTTCTTGCAAAAGAAAGGCTATATGTCCACAAATCCTTTTAGGAATGCTAAAACGCCTAAAAAGCCAATAAGATATCCTTCAACTCTTACCACCGAGCAAGTCATCGCCCTTTTAAACGAGAACGCTAAAAGAACTGATTTTCTTGCTTTGCGCGATCAGGCAATTTTGGAATTGATGTATGCCTCAGGAATGAGAGCTTCGGAAATTGTTGGCCTTAAAGCTAGAAATATCGATTACCGTTCAAGAATGATCAGAGTCATCGGAAAAGGCGATAAGGAAAGACTCGTTCCGATTTCTAAAACAGCCGTTCCTGTCATGCAAGCCTATTTTAAGAAACTTCGCCCAGAATTATATTCCAAGCACCATTCGACACGCCCTGCCGATGCTTTCTTTTTGAATGAACGCGGTGAGAATTTAACTGTGAGAGGCCTTGAATACATTCTTCGCCAAATTGAAAACAAAACTGGATTTTACTATGGTCTTCACCCTCATATCCTAAGACATACTTTTGCTACAACCTTTATTGATAATGGCGCAGATTTACGTTTAGTTCAGGAACTTCTTGGTCATTCCTCGATAAACACCACGCAAATTTACACTCACGTCTCGACTAAGATGATGAAAGAGCAATATAAAGATTTCTTTCCAAGACAGAACAAAAATAAGGATGATGAAGACTAATTTTTGCTTGATTATGCCGTTTCTCTCCGGGGCATAAAATAATCCTTTTTATTGACTTGTGTTTGTTATATAATCTCTCTCGGCCTTTCTCTAGGGAAAGTGCTTATACGCACCTCGTGAATGGGACGCCGTGTTCCTTGACGGGCGAAATAGCTTAAAAATCGTCATGGTGGTCAGTTCTTTGAAACGGGGGAGGCTAAAACAAATGGAGGTCACTAAAATGAGTGACAATGAAACAAAAGTAGAAGCTGTTGAAGAAACAGCAGCTCCTGAAGAATCCATGGAATCATTGATTAGAGATCCAAACGCTCCAATCATGACCATGAGAAAACTTCTCGAAGCAGGCGTCCATTTCGGACACCAAACCAGAAGATGGAACCCAAAGATGGGCAAATTCATCTATGGCGCCAGAAATGGCATCTATCTCATTGATATGGGCAAGACCGTTGATCAAGTCAATGTCGCTTATGCCAAACTCAAGAGCATCGTTGATGAAGGCGGAAAAGTCCTCTTCGTCGGCACAAAAGAATCAGCAAAGCAAATCATCGTTGATGAAGCTACACGTTCTGGTTCCTTCTACATCGCCAACCGTTGGTTAGGCGGAACTCTCACCAACTTCCGTACAATCCTTGGCCGTACCAAGAAATTAAAGGAACTTGAAGAGATGGAAGCAAATGGCGATTTCGAAAAGCTTCCAAAGAAAGAAGTCGCTCTCTTAAAGAAAGAATTAGAAAAGCTTTCCCGCAACCTCGAAGGCATCAAAGAAATGAGACGCTTACCACAAGCTGTCATCGTTGATGATCCAACCGTTGAACATAACGCTATCGAAGAAGCTCGCAAACTTCACATTCCTACGTTTGCAATTTGCGATACTTCCGATGATCCAGATATCGTTAACTTCCCAATCCCTTCCAACAATGACGCCCCAACCGCTTTAAAGGTTTTACTCGGTGTCTTAGCAGATGCTATTGTTGAATCCAAGGGTGGAATCACCGAATTCGCTTATGTCAAAGACACAACCGAAGAAGCAACGATGAAAGACGCTGTCCGTGCCGCTGATATTGCCAACGAACAACGCAAAGCCGCTATCCGCGCTCAAAAACAAGCTCGCGAAGAACGCTTTAAGAAAATGCAAGCAGAACGCAACGCCCGTTTTGCCGAAAGAAAAGCTGCCCAAGCTGAAAAAGATGGCGCCAAAGCCGAAGAAAAACCAGCTGAAACAAAAGCAGCCTAAGGAAAGGAAACTATTATGGCCGATCAAAACACCATTGCCGCAATCAAAACCCTCCGCGAACGTACCGGAGCTGGCATGATGGATTGCAAAAAAGCCTTAGAAGCAACTGGATATGACATTGAGAAATCAATCGATTATCTTCGTGAAAAAGGTATCGCCAAACAAGCCAAGCGCGCTGGCAGAACAGCCGCCGAAGGATTAGCACTCGTTAAAGCCGAAGGCAATAAAGCCGCTTTAATCGAAGTCAACTGCGAAACAGATTTCGTTTCTGCTTCCGACAAATTCCAAGAATATGCCAAATATGTTCTTGATTACACTCTTGCTAATAACCCAGCCTCTGTTGAAGAAGCTCGTGAAGCAACTCTTCAAATGCATGACAC
>CAVKAU010000153.1:0-7808 GCA_963654035.1 bacterium
GGTAAGATGGTTTAATGCTTCTTGTTTCTCCGAGTGGATAGGAAACGCGTTGTCCATCTTTGAAAGCGAGCAACAAATTATCGTTTTCCCTTTTCATCTCGATATCGAAAAAGTTCATTTGCGGAGTTCCGATGAATCCGGCGACGAATTTATTAACTGGATAATCGTATAAATTGGTTGGCTTGTCAACTTGTTGGATAATGCCATCTTTCATAACGACAATTTTATCGCCCATTGTCATAGCTTCAATTTGATCATGTGTGACATAAACGAAGGTCGTTTTAACGGTATTATGCAATTTAACGATCTCGCTTCGCATCGAGGCTCTGAGTTTTGCATCAAGATTAGAAAGAGGCTCATCAAGCAAGAAAGCTTTCGGCTCTCTAACCATGCAACGTCCTAAAGCAACTCTTTGTCTTTGACCACCAGACATATCGGCTGGCTTACGATATAAAAGCTCTTTGATATTTAAGATTTCGGCAACGCTTTGAACTCGCGAATCGATTTCATCCTTAGGCATATGCTTATAATGAACTTTTATCACGCTAGGATTGTTCTTTAAAAAAGTTATTTTCTCTTGAAGTTCGAAGATTTTGGCACCGTTTGCTGGATCTTTCTTCAATTGTCTAATTTCCTTCTTCAATTCAGAAATTTGTTTTTTATCGATAACGTATACGGGATTTCCATCTTTATCAAAAACCTTTTGGGGAATTTTTCTTAATTTTAAGCCAAAAGCGATGTTATCATAGGCCGACATTTGAGGATATAGCGCATAGGATTGGAAAACCATTGCAATGTCACGATCTTTAGGTTCTTTGTTATTGGCCAATTCACCGTCGATAAATAATTCTCCTGCTGTGATATCCTCTAAACCGGCAATCATTCTTAAAGTCGTTGATTTACCGCAACCGCTAGGCCCAACGAAAACAACGAACTCACCATCGTTGATTTCAAGATTGAAATCTTTTACGGCGTAACGTTGATCGTTTTGAACTTTAGAATCCTTTTCGTTTTTCTTGCCTTTAGCCTTTTTAGTTTTGATTAAGGGATATTGCTTATAAATATGTTTAAGAGTTATTGATGCCACAGTTTTATCTCCTATGGAAACGTTTCCATACAATGATTTTAGATATTGTAAGCGCTTTAGTCAAGTATCCAAGAAGATATTTTTATTCTTTGCGAATTTCAGGCAAAAGAAAAACCCTTTATCTATTTTTCTTATGAATTAATCCGATAAAGGGTGTTGCTCTCCGTCTTGGAGAGGCTGTCATAATCGTTAGGTTATTTGAATTCTTAATTCAAGCAACGCTTAAACTTATTTGCAAAGTAAAAGGTGATTGAATAATAAGACCCAAACTAAGTCCAACCAACCGAAAACTGGGATGATTAAGCCAAAGATGACGCCCAAAATGTTTTCTGTGGTAGGCTTCTCAATAACGGCGGTGACACGGACAAAAATTTCAGTGATCCAGTTGACGCCAGGGATTAAAAGAAGAATAATTTGGATTAATCTCGATTGTTTGTTAAACCAACTCATTTTAATGACCTCCTATAACGGAAAATAATTTATCACATTATAAACGTCATTTAAATTACATTTTTTAGAATGATGACATACTTAGTCATTATTAATAAGAAAATATAGGCATTTGTGATAGAATAAGCCCATGGAAATTTTTCTGAAAGAAACAAAAAACGTCAAGGCCTTAGTCTTCATTGACCTCGAAGCGACATCTCCTTCTTTTGAGATGATTGAAATTGGCACCTACCTTGCTGAAATACATAAGGATGGTTCAATTAAAAAGATCCATGAGCCTTTCAAGCATTATGTTAAGGCTAAGCATCCAATCGGAAGTATTGTCACAAAATTAACGGGAATAAGCGAAGAGCTCCTTCAAAAAGAGGGAGAGAATTTTTCTTATGTCATGTCTTCTTTTAGAAAGTATGTTGGTAAGTTTTGGGAAGAATGCCGTTTTGTGACATTCGGCGAACATGATATGGTAATCATCAAGAGCACGATGGAGCAAAACCGCGACCTTGATCCAAGATATGCAAGAAACATCTATAAACGTCACCTCGATTTACAAAGGTTACTTGACACTTATATTCAAGATCCTCATGGAAATCCTTATTCCTTAACTAACTATCTTAAAGTGTTTGGCTTAAATTTCGATGGAAAAGCCCATGATGCCTTGTGCGATGCCTTAAACCTTCTAGATTTGTATAAAGTGGCACGAGTAAGCAAAGACATCTTCGTAAATGAATATAAGAAAACTCTTCTGACAAGCAAAAACAAGCCAGTTGTCAAAGACGTTCTTAAGATGCTTTCTATGGGGGAGGTAGTTACTCCTGAAAAATACGATGAATTGTTGGAGAATTCTTTTAAATGACCATCCATTATCCAGCGGGAGTAAAAGCTCCAATAAGCTCTAAAGGAGTTAGAAGGAAGCCTTCAGAGAAGAAAAAATATAACATCAAAGTTCAAGCTGGCAATCGAGGACTAGGATTTGAAGATGAAATTAATAAATCTAACCAATACTATCTTGATAAGGGGATTGCTGTAATTCATAAGAAACCAACGCCAATAAAAATAGTGAAGGTTGATTATACGAGAGGGGCAAAAATCACCGAGGCTTTTTTTCAAGAGCCATCAACGACCGACTATAACGGAATATATAAAGGGAAATATATTGATTTTGAGGCTAAAAGCACTCATTCAAAAACATCCTTTCCTTTGAAAAACATTCCTAAACAGCAAATCGACCATTTAAATTCCGTCATATCATTAGGGGCCATCGCTTTCTTTTTGATTGAGATAGTTCCTTTAGACAAGGCCTATCTTTTGCCTGCGTCATACGTTTGCTCCTTCTATAAGGAAAAGCCAAGAGAATCGATTCCTGTCAAAGAGATTCAAGAAAACGGCTACGAATTGATTGAGAAATACAATCCAAGACTCGACTATTTAAAAGCGGTCGATGAATGTTTCTTTAAATAAAGACAATATTTTTTCAATTTACAAAGTTCGCAAGAGGGTTTGTTTGCTTTGCAAATTTCTCTTCCAAAATATATAAAAGCGTGATGTAAATAGTTCCACTCATCTTCAGGGAATTTCTTTTCTAATATTTTTTGAATCTTTATTGGTTCTTCGTCTTTTTTCGCATAAGAGAGGCGATAAGATATTCTGCTTATATGTGTATCAACAGGAAAATAATTGCCTTTGTTCATTTCAAGAAGAAAGACGCAAGCCGTTTTATTTCCTACTCCAGGAAGAGAAACCAGCTCATCCTTATTGAATGGAAGAATTCCATTATATTTATCAGTTAATGCCTTAGATAAAGATATGATGTTTTTTGCCTTATTGTGATACAAGCCTAAAGGGTGAATTATCTTTTCGACATCTTCTATGTTGGCATTTGCAAGCGTTTTAGCATCAGGAAAATTTGTAAATAAATTAGGCGTTACGCCATTTACCGCCTTATCAGTTGATTGAGCGGAAAGAGAAATTGCAATCAGACATTCAAAAGGTGAAGAAAAAACAAGCGAAGTTTTAGCGTCAGGGTATTTCTCCTTAAGAAAAGAAATGACGTCTTCTTCTTTATTTGCCATCGTTAGGATCGCCCCAAAGAGCTTTTGCTGCCGCAATCGTTTCTTCGATGTTTTTATCCCAGCGATCGCTGACCCCAGAAGCCCCTTCTTTTTGAATGTCATCCGTTTTTCTTCTATTTATAAGAATTTTATTTACCGCTTTGATGGTTTTCTTGTTTTGCCTTAAAGCATCTAGCAAAGCGTTCTTTATCTCATCTTCGTTATAGCCATTGTTCAACCAATCACTTAAAGTCGAAGTTTCTAATGGAGTAAGGGTTCTAGCAAATTTGTCTTCAAACAAAGAAACGAGCTTTTGCATGCTGTTTTCGCGTTCTTTGTTAAGAGAATTATTTTGTTCCCTTGCTAAGCTTGTGGCAAATTCTCTTTTGATTGTTGCCTCTAAGGCATCAAGAGAAACGGCAAGCCCGCCATCTTTTGACGGAATGAAGCTAAGGAATTTCTTTTTCATCAATGAAGCAACTGTTTCGTCGATTTTTTTTGTTTTTAAGGTCATTTTCAAAGAAAGCATATCAACCGTCACGAAAGAATTGCCTTGTTCGGTAAGATGTCTTATCATCAAGCAAACGGCAAGTTCATCTTCATCAAGCCCTAAGCGGCTATAACAGTCTAGCAAAAGATATTCAAAGCTAACTGCGTTCATCAAAACATCATTGCGGTTCATTTTCTTACCCAGCCTTTCCTTACTTCTTCTTCTAATTTTTGCGGATTCAATTCATCTAAAAGACGATAATTATTCTTTATGGCCTCCAAAGTTTCTTTTTCGATGGAAAATCCTAATTTTGTTGCAAATCTTTCTGCTCTGCATATTCTTAAAGGATCTTCTTTGATTCTTTTATTGGGATCGCCAATAAATCTAATAAGGCGATTTTGAAGATCGTTTTCACCATTACAAAAATCAATGACTTTATAATCCTTATCTAAATAAAGGGCGTTTATCGTGAAGTCTCTACGAACGTAATCTTCTTTTATGTCCCGAACAAATGATATTTTGCTTGGATGGCGATGGTCATCATAGCTTCCTTCAACTCTAAAAGTCGTTATGTCAACCAACTTGCCATTTACTTTTAGGTGAATAGAGCCAAATTTTGCAAAATGGTAAGAGGCATCATGCAAGAATGTTTTTTCTTCTTCTGGCGTAGCATCAGTCACAAAATCCAAATCATCTGGCTCTTTGCCTAAAAGAAGGTCTCTAGACGTCCCTCCAACGATGTATAAGGAATGGCCGTTCTTTGCAAATAAGTTTTTTAGGATATCGAACTCAGCGATTTTCATATCAAAGATTTTAGCATGAAAGTTCTTTCTTATTAAGAAAGATATAAAAAAAGCCATTCCGAAGAATGGCTAGAAACTTAAGCAAGACAATTAGTTGAGTTTCTCTTTGAGAGTCTTGGAAACTTTGAAACCAACGGAGTTGCTGGCTGGGATGGTGATCTTTTCGCCAGAAGATGGGTTGGTGCCTTCACGGGCAGCTCTTTCTTTTTTCTCGAAGATTCCAAATCCGGAGATTTTGACGGTTTCGCCTTTTGCGAGTGCATCAGCGATTGATTCGAAAACTGCTTCAACGACAGCTTCTGCGTCTCTCTTTGCGACTTGGCTCTTGCCAGCGACTAATTCGACTAATTCAGCTTTATTCATGGTAATTATCCTCCTTTGCTAAATTTCTACGTAAACACTAACACTTAAGAAAACTTTTTACAAGCAAAAACTTCGCATATAATCGAAACTTTTTTATAAATTGATTGCATTTTTGCCATTTTTTTGTAAGCGCTTTCTAGTTAAAAAGTTAAAAAAAGTTAGATTTTATCGAAACTTTTTGTATATGGTTCATACAAAACTCCGATAAAATCTAGACTTATAGTGAATTGTAAATTTTTTTAGGTAAATATTGATAAAAATAGGAATTAAGACCTTTTATTTCCTTGTGCGATAGATGATTCTAATTGGTGTTCCCTCAAAATCAAACGTTTCTCTAATCCTATTTTCTAAGTAACGCGTATAGGAGAAATGAGCCGTTTTTGGATTATTGCAAAACATAACGAATGTTGGAGGGCAAATAGCTACTTGCTCCGAGAAAACGATTTTTAAGCGCCCATGATTGAATTCTGGGGTTGGGTTCATGTCTTGTGCATCGCGAATGATGTCATTAAGAACTGGAGTGGGGATTCGACGATGGAAAGCCTCATAGCAGGAATTAATCAAAGGGAAAATATCATTTACGCCAGATCCAGTCAAAGCGGAGGTATAAACGATAGGCGCATAATTAAGGAAAGGCATCTGATCGCGAAGGCTCTTCGTGAAGTCTTGCTTATTTGGACTCTTGGCTGCATCCCATTTATTGACAACTACTATAACCGCCTTTGAGGCGTCCATAGCATAGCCAAGAACGTGTTTGTCTTGCTCTAGGAGCGGTCCAGAGCCATCGATTACAAGCAAAGCAATTTCAGAACGATCAATTGCTGATAAAGCACGGATTGCCGCATATTTATCAATTGCTTCATATATTTTTCCTTTTTTCACTAAGCCCGCGGTATCGATAACGACATAGGACTTATCCTGATAAGTGAATGGAGTATCAATCGAGTCCCTCGTTGTTCCAGCGATATTGGAAACCAAAACGCGGTCAGAATGCAAAAGTCTGTTTGTCAAAGAGGATTTGCCAACATTAGGACGGCCAATTATTGAAAAAGTAATCGCTCCTTCGTATTTCTTTTCTTCTTTTTCTGGGAGAATTTTAATGACCTTGTCAAGGAAATCGCCAATGCCAATGCCATGGGCCCCCGAACAAATAAATGGCTCGCCTAAACCTAAACGATAAAATTCAGCGATATTTCCTACTTCTTGAAGATTATCAATTTTGTTGACGAGGAGAATTTTTGGTTTATTCGTCTTGTAAAGCATCTTAGCAATAAAACGATCGTCTCCTGATAAGCCTTTCTTTCCATCGACAACGAAAGCAATCACATCCGCTTCCTCTATCGCAATTTCGCATTGAGCGCGGATTGATTTTTGAAATGGGGCGTTTGCCACTTCAATACCGCCTGTATCAATGATTGTAAATTCTTTCGTTAACCAAGTTGCCTTACCATAGATTCTATCTCTAGTAACGCCAGGAGTTGGCTCAACAATAGATTTTCTCTCTCCTAAAATGCGGTTGAAAATCGTTGATTTGCCAGACGAAGGCGAACCGACTAACGCTAATGTTCCTAATGCCATTATTTGCCCTCCAATCCAGTCTTTTCCTTTACGATTTCAAGGATTTTCGTAACGACTTCGTCAATATTCATATTTGATGTGTCTAAATAAATCGAGTCTTCTGCTGCTATAAGGGGATCAAAATCACGGTGAGAATCGATATAATCGCGTTTCTTGACTTCCGCTAAAACATCTTCAAAAGTAACCTCGATACCTTTTTCCTTGTTTTCATCGAATCTTCTTTGGGCCCTTATTTCTGGGGAGGCAATTTGGAATATTTTAACCTTTGCGTCTGGTAAAACGTAGGAACCAATATCTCTCCCATCCATTACAACGGAGGCTTTCGTTGCTAGTTTGCGTTGCATTTCAATCATTGCTAGACGCACTGGTTTCATCGCGGCAATATAGCTAACATTTCCAGAAACTTGCGGTTCTCTGATTTTTCTTGTGACGTCTTCTTTGTTACAAAAGACTTTATTGTCTTCGCGAAGTTCGATGTCAATCGTCTTTAAAACATCAATGGCATCTTCCTCGCTTTCAGGATTCTTTCCAGCTTTAATTACGGCATAGGTAACAGCTCTATACATAGCGCCTGTATCTATATATGTGAAATTGAGAGCTTTTGCCACTCTTTTTGCAACCGTTGATTTGCCAGCTGCTGCCGGACCATCTATCGCTATTGAAATAAATTCTTCCATACTAATCCCTCACCCAGAACAAAAACAAAATGAAGAACAAAATTAAGGCAATAAAGAAAATAACGCCTTTGAAAGCATAATTCTTCATCTCTTTTTGATGATAGATAGTGTAAGGAGTCTCAAGCGCCGCTTCTTCTTTGCTTACTTGAACAACGCGCATCCTCTTGCTTTCAAATTTAGAATCGGGAGTTCTAAGAATCTTCTCGCGATATCTTTTGTATTTTTCCATCCTCGTTTTCATACGCCAATATTCTATAAAAAAACGCCATTATTTTCATTATGAAAATTAGCTATTTTCAAAGATAGATTAGC
>CAVKAU010000154.1:0-3593 GCA_963654035.1 bacterium
CGCCAGCTCTCGGCGCCGTTGCATATCTTGCTTCGATATGCGATAATACTAAGGCTTTGGAATAAAAGAAAAGCATAAATCTTATGGCAGCTATTAAAGAAACAAAATATGGAGAAATAAAAATCTCTGAAGAAGCTATCGCTCAAGTTGCAGGCGAAGCAGCGACATCTTGCTATGGCGTTATGGGCTTAACTGCATCATCCACACTTGGTGAAGTTATCACCGAAGGAGTGAATAAGCTACTTAATAACACCGACTATATCAAAGGTGTTTATTGCCACAAGACTAAAGGTGGTTATCAAGTTGACGTCTATTTGGTAATTGCTTATGGGGTTAAAATCACAGAGGTCATTGGCGAAGTTCAGAAAAAGATCGCTTATGACTTAAAAAACGCGTTCTCAATATCTGATTGGAAAGTTAACGTTTTTGTGCAAGACGTTCAAGAAATTAAATAATTATGAAACATATAGATGGACAACAATTAAAACAATTGTTTTTGTCAGGTGCTAATAATCTTTATAACCATTACCCTGAAATTGATCAATTAAACGTTTTCCCAGTCCCAGATGGTGACACGGGAATGAATATGAACCTCACTCTTTCTAGTGGGGCCAAAGAAGTTAAAAACAACAACGACGAATCCGTTGAAACTATATCTCGTCTCTTTTCTAGAGGCCTTATGATGGGAGCTAGAGGAAATTCTGGCGTTATTACCTCCCAAATCTTTAAAGGATTCTCCGAAGGCTGTAAAGGAAAAGATAGACTTTCAGTCGAAGATTTAGCAAATGCTTTTGCGATGGGTAAAGAAATTGCCTATAAAGCCGTTAAAAACCCTGTTGAGGGAACGATTCTTACCGTTATTCGCGAATCTAGCGCGGCGCTTCTTGAAAACGCCAATAAATTATCAAGCATTGAAGATGCTTTAGATTTCCTTTTTGCTGAAGCAAAGAAATCATTGCAACATACTCCTGACCTTTTACCAGTTTTAAAACAAGTTGGAGTCGTTGACTCTGGTGGAGCTGGTTTAACCGTCATTATTGAGGGCATGGCTAAGGCAGCAAATGGCAAATTCATCGAAAGAATCGAAAATCTTGCCGAAGGCGAGGCCATTTCTAATGTTTTATCCACACCAAATGGCAAATATGCTGGCGCAGAATTGTCCGAATCCGAAGAAGGATACGGTTATTGCACACAGCTATTAATCCGCTTAGGCAAACCTGGTGATGGCAAAAAATCCTTCAATGAAGAGCGTTTTAAGAATTTCTTGGCCAACCATGGAAAATCCTTAGTTTTCGTTCGTGATGATGATTTAATCAAGGTTCACGTCCATACTCTTACTCCTGGCGTTATGCTTAATTTTGCTCAACAATATGGCGAATTTCTTACAATTACCATCGAAAATATGTCTGAAGAACACCATAACATCGAACACGGCAATTCGGCTACCGATATGGAAAGTAATATTGCTAGAGCCAAAGCTGAAAAAGAAGCGCAAAACGTTCCTTTAAAGGATTATGCGATAATTGCTGTCTCTTCAGGAAGCGGACTTGATGAAATGTTCAAAGAATTTGGCGTCGACGTAATAGTTTCTGGTGGCCAAACAATGAATCCATCAACCCAAGATTTCCTTGACGCTGTTAAAAAGGCCCACGCTAAGACAGTTTATATCCTTCCAAACAACTCAAATATTGTTTTAGCAGCCAACCAAGCTTGTGACGTTCTTGTTGAAAACGAAGAAATTAATCCATTTGTCATTCCGTCAAAAACGATCCCTCAAGGCTTATCGGCTTTGATGCAATTCTCTTCTGAAGCAGAAGCTGAGACCAATTATGAAGCAATGAAAGCCGCGCTTAAAAACGTTACTTCTGGCTCAGTTACATATGCAATCAAAGATACTGATATCGATGGAGTGCATATCACGAAAGATTATTACATGGCAATGAGAGACGATAAGAAGGTTGCCGCTTGCGTCCCTAACAAAGACGAAGCACTCAAAGCCTTGATGAAATCCCTCATTAACGAGGATTCTTGCGTTGCCACAATCATTGCTGGAGCAGATGTTGGAGAAGAAGAACTTCAAACTCTCCAAGAAGAAATTCAAGGCCTTTATCCTGATGTTGAAATTAACATGTTTAGCGGAAATCAGCCTGTCTACTCTTTCTTAGTTGGCATCGAATAAAACCACAAATATTAAAAAAGACTCTAAACACCAAACGGATGTAAAGAGCCTTTTTTCTTTTAGATTTTGCAAAACTTATTGTTTAACAATGTTGTTTTTCATTGTCATAAACGCCTCTAAATCATCATTTTTAGCATCGGTGACAATCATATCGTAATCTTCTAAATTCATCGTTTTAAAGAGGCCTCCGCGACCAGCTTTGCTTTTATCGGCCAATAAAATCTTATATTTAGAATTCATCATAGCCATTTTCTTGATTGCTGCTGTATTTTCACTTGTTTCATATGTTGCCTTATCAAGAATTGAAGCACACGATACAACGGCAATATCAAAATGATAATTACTTAAATCTTCTAAGGCTTTAGAACCAGTTATTTCAAGAATATCTCCTCTAAGACGCCCACCAAGAACATAGGCTTCACATTTAGGGTTCATTGAAGCATTTCTTAAAGCGATAGATCCGTTGGAAACAATAATTTTATTCGATAAATCAAGAACTTTTAAAAAGAAAAGAGCGGTTGAAGAATTATCGACGAAAATCGATCGAAATACAGGACAATGCATAAGCGCTATACGGGCGATTTTCTCTTTTTCTATGGCGTTTTCGGTTTCTCTTATTGTTGCAGAAACCTCCTCTTGCTTATCTGAAAGAATAGCAGCCCCGTGCGTTCTTTTTACTAATCTATCAAATTCCAATTTCGACAAATCTCTTCTAATTGTCGCTTCTGAACAATACAAATCTCTTGCAAGCTCACTCACTCTTGCTTTCTTATGTTCCTTCAGATAATCGATTATTTCCTGTTGCCTTGAGTAATTTGACATAACGTATTCCTTTTTGATTGCTTTTTGAGCGAAACGCTCATTTGAGTTTATTATAAGCGTTTGTTTGTCCGATATTCAATCATTATGAACAATTTCTATTGCTTTTTACGCATAATGATTTAAATTAAATTTACTTAGTAACCGCTTACATTTACGGTTAAAAAGTGAAAAGGTAAAAACTGTCAAATCATTAAGGAGGACAATAATGAAAAAAACAAGTTTTTTAGCCGGTCTCACTAGTATAGCGGCCTCGATCCTTGCAATTACTTCAGTTGGAGAAGGATTCGCAAAATCTTGGCGCTCGACGATCGATAACGCTCTTGGAACAGAAAGTTACCGCGTCATCACTGATGAGACTCAGAGCAGATTCAAGTCTGACTATGCCACAACCGCTGATTATGTCAAGGCATCCAAACGCTTATCCGAAAGAGAGGGCGAAGAAGGAACAGTTATTCTCAAGAATGACAACGATGCTCTTCCATTAAGCAACAAATCTAAGAAAATTGCTCTTTTTGGCAACGCCGCTTATAAGCCATACATGCAATCAGCTGGCGATCTTAGAGCCGGGAACAGCGATCTTGTGAACATTGAT
>CAVKAU010000155.1:0-5700 GCA_963654035.1 bacterium
TTCAATAACCGTTAAAAATTATGTTGTCCAGATGATGGCGACTGCCGATTTGGCAGGACCCCCTAAATTCCGCTTCGTTCATCTAACTTTCAAAACGGATTTGAATCTCAACTTAATATCTTCGACGAATTACGAAAAATATTATGCCAAAACAGGCGGAGGAGCCGGTTCAAACGTTGTTGGAAATGTCACGACCTACTATCAAACTGGCGGAGACATATCCATTCCTAAATTAAGTGAACAAACTCAATACGATAAAAGTAAAGAATAAAAAGAGGTACAAAAATGAAGAAATCAGAAAAATTATCAAAATTCTTTGAGAAAAGAAGCGTGCGTTCAGCTTTAATATTTACACTTCTTGCAGGAATATCCGGAACCGTAACGTATTTTGCTTTCCCGAATTTCATTCAAGGAGACGCAGGAAAAAACGATGTCGTTGACAATGACACGGACGATGATAGCGACATTGAAAGTTCGATTGACAAGTTCGCATCTAAATTAATTGAAACAAAAGGCATTGAAGGTTCGCTTGATTTATCAGTTTCTTTCCCCGATAAAGACGGGGATGATTCAACAATGAATACGGTGACTCTTTCGGATGCCACCATCAAATTTGCCATGCCAAGCAAAAAGAACATCGGTTTGGATTTGCAAGGGACCGTTAATTACAACAATTGGAACACAAGCAATTTAGAAAAGGCCACAACTCATATAAATTATGTTGATGGGAATGCCTATGTTGATTTTTGGGGCGGAAAAATAGCTTATCTTGACACAGAATATAAATCATTAATTGGTGAATTAATCTCGATTTTTAGCGACTCTGTCATAAAAGTTCCTGATAGTGTTTACGATTTGCTTGATAAGCTCCTCGATGATGGATCGTCTTCCGATTCTTCATCTGATAGTTCCTCAGATTCATCGAGTTCCTTAGCGGATACTAAGATGAATTGGACACTTGTTAACGACGGTGACAATTCGAAAGAGTATAAATTGGAAATTGAATTAAGTGGAACAACCATCACCCTTAATTTATTTAGCGATGGCGATTATAACCTCACAAGATTGGTAGCTAACCAGCTCAAATTTGGCGATATAACCATTAACGCTGATTTAAACACTTCAATTAGCGAAGATGCCATTAGCTCAATTCGTTCTTCAATACCGGCAGATACGAATAATTACACATCGCTTTTAGGCTTAAAAGGCATTATCCGTAAGGTTGGAAATGCAGTAGCCAAAGAGAGGTTTGGCTTAGACATGTCATTAAATTTGACGCATTCAGAAACCGATTTCAGCGAAAATATGTCTTTAGGTTTGAATGGTAATTTTGATTTTGGAACGAACAATTATCTCGCTGCTTTAGATTTAGCTAATGGCGCAGACAACACCTATTCGCAAAAACTTAACGTTGCCTATTTAAACGAAAACGATGAGCAAAACGCTTATTTGAACTACAACGACGTTACCAAGGTTTCCACAAACTTAGTTACTCTTGAAGCATTGCTTGGCAAGATGAAAAAAGACGGAAATAGCCAAGACATGTCTTATTTAGCAAAAATATTCGATTTTGTTTTCGATTCGGAAATTGTCAAAGCCGTTCAAAAAGGCCGCTATGAATCGATTGCCGATGAAGTGGAGAAAATAGAAATATCTTCAAACAAAATAGTTTTGAAGGTCAAACTTGACAAACTCGGATTTGGCGAGAATTCTTTAGTCACCATCACCTTTGATGGGACCAATGGCGCTCCTATTTCTGAAGTCACTCTTTTTGGAATTAAAGCTAAAAATTTCGCTCTTGAAGGTACGATCGACATAAATTCTTATTCAACGATTGCCTTTGATAACAATGGCTATTACAAGATGGAACATTTACCAGATATGTTCGATCAAGTTAGCGATTTAGTTGATTCAAAACAAGCGACAATCAAACTTGAGGGCTCCCTTCTTGATGAGAATAACACTGGCTTGACCTTTACTGGTGGAAGCAGCTTTGATGCTAATCTTAAGAGCGGAACAGGCTCAATTGTCTTATCGCAAATCAACAAAAATTACACAAAGAATCATCTCTTTGCCCTTGATGTTGACGAGAATCAAGCCATCTTTAATTACAACGACAATGATAAAAAAGATGAATATGCCGGTTTAAATGGCTCTATTTCCATCTCCAACATCAGTGATTTAGTTGGTTTAATCAAATCTCTAACTGGTGATGAATCATTCAAAAATCGTTTTGGCGGATTATTCTCTTCGATGCAAAGCAATGCCACGACAGGTTTGATTAATGATGTTATCAATGGAAAATATGCTGGACTACTTTCAGCAAAAATCCTTAATTCTTGCTCCGTTTCTTCTTCGGAAGCAAATATCGTTATAAATGGCGAGATCTTTGGCTTAGAAAGCGATATTAACGTTATTATTGCCTTTGCTGACACTCAAAAAGTAGTAACAAATGAAAATGGCGAAGCAACGAATGAAACAATTAGAAACATCGAGAGCGTTTCTTTAAAAGACTTTGAAATCAGCGGCATGAAGATAAATGCCAAAATCACCTTAGAGAAATACGACAACACTTTATCAACGCTTGATAAAACGCTCACTTATACTGATTTCTCTAGTGTTACGACCTTAGCTGAATACTTCCTTAACACCGCAAACGAATTAAACACCTATCACTTAACAAGCTCTGCCTCTGTCACCTTGTGGACAGCTGATATAATCGACATCGATGTTGATTTATATATTTCTATTCAAGAAGGTGGAACAAAGGTTTATGGCACTTTAAGCAATATTCCTTTAATCCCTGCTATTAATAATGACACCTGGTTATTTGGCAACCATGGCGACGAATCCTATTACCGCACTGTTGAATTCTATTATGATAATAGTAATATATACGTCCATGGCGTTAACCCGTTTGGAACATTTGAAGCAGAAGATGAGAATGGCGAAACCAAGACCTACGATTTCACAGAAATCCAAGACTATAAATATGAAACGGAATATTTCAAAAAGACAGACAATATCATCCATTTCTTATTAAAAGACGTTATCAATATGCAAGATCGTCTCTTAGCCAAAGTCAACACAAACGGCATCGCTTTGCCTGAAAGCAAATCTGCTTTAGCGACCGAGAGACTATTCAAATCATTCGCCTTTGATAACGAAAATAAGATCTGGGATCTTTCCTTGGATTTAGGCGGATTGCTTGGCAATGATTTCTTAAAAGACCTTGATTTAACGGTTACTGGCACAAGCGATAAATATATAAGCGACTTGAACCTTTCCTTAACGATTTTTGCTGGTGTAAAAATTGAAGTCAATGCCGACATTTCTTTAGAAAACATTGGCCAAGATGATTTTCCAACAAGCAAATTCGATACCTATATCTCCAATCACCAATCTGACGCTTTAACAGCAGAATAAGCGAACCATATATATGTTATTCAATAAAATGCCCCAAAAAATAATTGTTAAGAAAATTGCTCTAGCATTAGCTAGTGCATCTTTCCTTGCGGGCATTTTAGGAAATAATAAAGTAGTTAATGTCAATGCCATAGAAAAGAAAGAGGAAACTTCCCAATCGCAAATCTTGCCAGAAGGCAACACCGATAAAGATCGTTTCTTCAAATCTTTAAAGACCACTGAAGGAATTGAGGGAAAGCTTGATTTGACCTTTAACTTAAAAGATAAAGGCTCCTCTTATAGCGTAATTAAAACAAATGAAGCTTCTCTCAGACTTGCTAGACCATCAACAAAAGTAAATGCGCTCGATCTTTCTATGGAACTTGATTACAATGGCGTTAGTAAGTCGGTTCATTTAAATTATGCAGATGAAGTGGCCTATTTTGATTTATTCGGCCTCAAATACAAGTATTCAGATTCAACCTATAAGAGCATGGTTTCAAAAATCATCACGATTTTTGGCGAAAACGCCTTAAAAGTCCCTGATTCAGTTTATGACATCTTTGACTCTTTTCTAAGCAAAGATTCTTCTTCGCTTGATTCTTTAAATTATGAAGAAGAAAACATTTCCTCAGGATACGCTTATAAAATTAATCTTGGAAACGATGAATGTATTCATCTTGAGGAAGATGATGATTATAACTTAAGCAAGGTTTATTCAGATAAAGTGACTGTCGGAGAATCTTATTTCTCATTCATTTTCGAAACAAGCAGAAATGATGATGAATTGACAAAGATAAAAAGTCTCGTGCCATCTGATTCCTCTTCCTATAAAGAAGTTTATGACTCAATGGATCTTGTTAGAAAGATTCATACATTAACGTCTTCTGAAAATTTTGGCGTTTCAATAGAAGGAACCCTTCATCATGAAATCGCCGAGACTAACAAACATTCTTCATCAAGCGAAGACATAATTCTTCAAGGAGAAGTCTTTGCCGATATTAAATCATCGGAATTTAGCGGCAATATTTCGGCTAAGACAAACAACAGTTCCACGACTAGTGAGAATCAAATCTCTTTCTCCTCCTTAAAAGACGAAGAGCAAAAAACTTATATCAATTACAATGATGCAATGAAAATAGCAGTTCGTGAAGAAGTGCTAAATGAATTGATCGCTAAGATAAAAGCCGATTTTGGAGATAGCGCAAACTTAGTTGACAAATTATTGAAATTACTCGATGAATCCTTTGTTTCCGACATCAAAAACGGCCGTTATGAAAACATTGTTGAGTCTATAAAGTCCCTTACTAACGATGACAATATGGTTAAGATATCACTTAACTTGGAGACTTTTGGCTTTTCTTCTGATTCTGAAGTAAATGTTGAATTGAACGCTCTAGAAAACGCAAAACTAGCAAAGATAACATTAAACAACGTTGGCTTAAACGGATTCTTTTTCAACAATACCACAATAACCCTAACCGATTATCAAAAATCAAATATGGACATAACCGATTATTATTTCCTCGAAAAGATTCCTAATATCTATTCACAGCTTTACAATATTTATTCTTCGCCTAAATTCCATTTGGCCATTGAAGGTAGTTATGCCGATTCTAATGGGGTAGGCTTATCAAAAATTCAAGGTGAAGCAAATCTTACAGGACATACTGGCGAAGGAACTTTATATGAGTTTGACGGGGGATATTTGGATATTCTTTTAGGCCAGCAAGTTGGAATTTATGATGATAATGACAATTTTAGCAAACTAGGCAATTACAAAAAACATCATGTTTCCTTAGATTTAGATAAACTTGAAACGGCTTATTTCCACTATTATGACGAAGATTTATATGCAAAAGATTCATCGCAAGCTGGAACCTTTGGAAAAATGTCTATCGGACCATTTGAGGATATCGTTACCATCGTTAAGAAGATATACAATTCTGATGATCCACGTTTCAACAAATTCTTTAAAATCGTTAGCGGAGTTGCCGCATCTAATGTCATTGATGCTTTGAAGAGTGGACAATATTCGCCATTACTTGCCGCTAACCTTCTTGTTTCCTCGACTTTTACTGGCGATTATTCAAAAATTGTTCTTTCCGGAAAGGCCTTCGGATTCAATGATGAAAATAACGACAACAATTTCTCCTTAACCCTCAAATATGAAGCAAATAACGTTAATACTCTTGAAATCTCCAATGTTGTTTTCAATGAAAAAACACTAAACATAAAAATCATCTTAAGCGAATACGATGAAAGCAAAACAACGGTAGTTGATCATGATAAAAC
>CAVKAU010000156.1:0-6109 GCA_963654035.1 bacterium
CAAGTATCAAGTGCTAAAAAAATATAAAAACGCCTAGATTGTCGAAGAAAAAAATTAAAAAAACATTCCTAGGTTTCCCTAAGAATGTCTGATAAATTAGCCAATTAGAATTTAGTGGAGTCTCTCTTGTTGAATTTTGCTTCTAAACGGCAGGTTTTCTCTGTGAGGTTGTCATTGATTAAATCGGTGAGCATAAGCATTGAGCGTTTGCCAACTTCTTGCATATCAATATCCATTGAGGAGATCGTTGGACGAACAATTTTTGCGTATTTTGTGCCAACAAGCGAGAGAACTTCAACATCATTTGGAACGTTAAGCCCCGCATCGGATGCAGCATTCATAATGGCTGCGGCTAAGGAATCACGATAAGTGATGTAATATCCTTTTGAAGATTCTGGGTTGCTCTTGAAATGCTCATAAAAATCAGAATATGTGTGCGTGTAGGAATCATCGCAATTAAGGATATGATATTGTTTGCCTAATTCAGCTTGGATCTCGGTAAAGCAATGCTCGCAATGGGTCAATAAACGTCCTCCGTCGTGGACATGGACGAAAGTCATTTCCTTATCGCCACCTTCTTGATAATAACGACGGATGATATTCTTTAATTCCTCGCCATAGGAGAACTTGATTGAACCGACTTTTTCACCAGTGAGCACGGTATTAACGACAATTGTTGGAACAAAGTAGGAATTGATTTTCATGATGTCTTCCACTTCAAGCTCATCATCGAAGATAATGGCTCCATCAACATGTGTGGTGATGACTTTTTCAATCATTGAAAGAGCTTCTTCACGAGAATGCGAAGTCGTGAAAAGCGTGAGAACAAAGCCTTTTTGCTTTGCCACTTCAGAGATTCCTGAAAGCATGTTTGAGATATAAACATAGTTGGCTCCAGGGATAATAATGCCGATATTAGTGGTTTTATTTGTGGCAAGAGCTTGAGCAAGACCACTTGGTTTATAGCCGAGTTTCTTGATTGTTGCCTCAACTTTGGCGCGTGTTGCCTCAGTGACATTGCCTTGTTTGTTGATGACGCGGGAAACGGTTGCTAAAGAAACGCCAGCCGTTTGGGCTACTTGATAAATCGTAACGCGATCTTTGAGATTATTCATTTTATACCCCCAAAATTTACAATCACATTATGAAACTTATTTGAAAATTTTCAATGTTTTTTTCATTATTTTTACGAAGGGGGAAATAAGGCCAAGAAAAAAAGCCCATTTTATCGTGGGCTAATCATTAAATCGTTCCGCCATGAAACGCACTATAAAGGCTTTCTCGTGTTTTATATACCTTTTCGGTTAAGTCAACATAATGGGTATGAGGCATTTCGAAACGAAGTTCGGATTCCCATACGCGATTTTCAAGTTGATCTTTGATGTATTCTCTCTTCTCGGTGATTGTAGGAAGTTCTCCGACTAGTTTCCCCTCTTCGATGAAAGGAACAAGGATTTTTTCGACTTTGAATGGAATTATCTCACGACGTTTATGGAAGGCATCGTTAGATAAATCATAAACGATAATTGGTTTTCCTTCTTCAACCACTTCATCATCCATCGAGATGATGTCACATTGTCCCTGATTGTTTTCATCAAAGACTCTCCAAGCAGTGAGCTTTCCAGGGATAATGGCCTTAGAAACGGAATCGGAGCATTTCATCTTCGGGGAATATGTTCCGTCTTTTTCCTTGATTGCAACAAGTTTATAAACTCCGCCAAAAACAGGGTCCGTTCTTGAAGTTATGAGATTTTCTCCAACGCCATAGGAGTCAAAATGGGCATCTTCATATATTTCCATTGAACGAATTTTCCTTTCATCAAGGGAATTTGAAGCAACGAGTTTTATATATGGTTTACCTGCTTTATCAAGGGCTTTTCTAAGGCGTTTGTAAGATCTTGCTAAGTCACCAGAGTCGATACGTGCCGCTTTAACGCGTTTGCTTGGATCATTTGGATATTTAGCAATCATCTCATCATCTATCTTAATAAGATTAGGAAGACCTGAATCAAAGACGGAATAAGTGTCTAAAAGGAGTGAAACATTATTTGGATATGTTTCGGCAAAAGCTCTAAAAGCGCTTAATTCATCAGGGAAAAATTCAATAAAGGAGTGAGCAACCGTGCCAACCGCTTTTACCTCTGGCCCATATTTCATTTCGGCAAGGCAATTGGCTGTTCCGATGCATCCACCTAGAATAGCTGCATAAGCACCGTCGTTTCCTGCCGATTCCCCTTGAGCGCGGCGCGTTCCAAATTCCATGACATTTCTTTGGGTATGGGTGGCAAGTCCGGAAATTCTCGTGGCTTTAGTAGCGATAAGCGAGTGGAAATTCATCGTTTGAAGAAGGTATGTTTCAATAAGAATCGCTCCAACCATATCGCATTCGATGCGAACCATTGGCACTTGAGGGTAGCAAACAGTTCCTTCTTTTAAGGCGTACATGTTTCCTTTCCATTTATAGGTTGAGAGATATTCGAGGAATTCATCGGACATGCCTTTGCTCTTTAAATAGATGAGATCGCGTTCGGTGAAATGATATTCAAGCAAAAATTTCGTTAATTTATGCTGACCAGCTGATATTGAATAACCAAGGTTATCAGGATTTTCTCTAAAAAACATGTTGAAAACCATGATTTTATCCTTGAAACCATGCAAGAATAAACAATTAGCCATGCTGAATTCATAAAAATCAGTCACCATGGCCGGATTATCGTAATCTTCATCAGGAAGATAAGGCTCAACTTTAATTTTGCTCATTGTTTTTTCTCCTTAATTGTTTGGGTAGAAGAAATCTTCGCCATCGCTATAACCTTCAGGGATAAATGCTTCTTTGTTGGAATCAGAGACTTTTAATTCTTTTCCTGAGCAAAGAGTTGCGTCAACTGGGATATTTTTGATTAGTTTCTTGCTAAAAAGGGAGCCATCGAAAAGGATTGTTCCGTCTAAAGCACAAACTACCTGTTTCCCAATAGAGAGGTTCTTATAATATGAAACGGCTTGATATGTTTCGTTGTTTTTTCCTTTAAGCGTGACGATTTGGGCTTTTTCATCAAGAGGGTGCTCTTCGAGGTTACTTATTGAAAGAACTTTGAAACCAGAATTATTTGATTCTTCAAGTTTTGGAGCGTTGGAATTGCTTAAAAGATTGTTGATTGTTTCTAAAAGAAGACTATCTGGGGCAAAAATTGCTCCGTGGGATTTTAATTTAGCAATCCTTGAAACGTTAAAAATGTTTATTCCAACTAATTCTTTATTGTTATATAAGCAAGTGACGTCACCATTGCTAACTACTTCATCAGGTTTCTTTTCTGGCGAAATAACAATGAATAAAACGTCACCATTGCTTTCAAAATCATAAAATAAACGATACATATTTTGCTCCTTATTTTTTCTTCTTTCTCATTAAGATGCGATGGATGCTCTTGCCTTGCGAACGGAAATTTTTCTCATATTCGGAAGCAACGTCGTTTTCTTCATCGAAAATATAGTTTTCTTCGTTTAAATACATCGCAAATGGAGAAAAGGCAACTTCTTCTAGGGTATAGGCATATAAAGAGTCATTGTCGGTCTTAATTCTAAGTTCGCCATCGTCTTTTAGCAAAATCTCGAATTGCTCAAGTCTTTTTCTATTAGTGAGACGTCTTTTTTCGTGTCTCTTTTTTGGCCAGGGGTACGAGAAATTGAGATATACGACATCAAATTTTAGTTTTTGAAGTTCGGGTAGCAAGAGATCAAAATCACCATTGATTACACGAATGTTGCTTAGATTAGATTCAACAACTTTTTTTGCTAGGATTCCGGCGATTGATGTCTCCCTTTCGATGGCAAGGAAATTTGCCGAAGGATTTTTTAAGGCCATTCCTATTACGAAATCTCCCTTTCCTGAGCCTACTTCAAGACGAAGAGAGGCATTTTGGAAGAAGGAATCTGAGGTATTTATCTCTTTTAGGGCTATCTCTTTATGTTCCTCAAGGAATGGAGAAGCCCATTTTTTAAAACGTCCTCTCACTTTAAGTTACCTAACATATAAATTGCACGGGCGTAAATGGCAATATCTTGGATATAATCTTTGACATTCATATGCTCATTTGGTGAATGCATTCCACCAGGACGCTTTGGCCATTCGGCTCCAAAAGCAACTGTATTTGGCGCTTCTTTCGCATAAGTTCCCCCACCAATGGCGATTGGTTTGGCGAATAATTGGAGAGTTTCGGCTTTGAAAGCTTTCATCAAAGTTGAAACAAGAGGGGATTTTTTATCATAAAGAAGATATGGAGCGACTGAATCCGTCATAAAATCCATATTCACGAAAGATGAAAGGTTCTTTGTCGCTTCTTCAGGCTTGGCATTTTCGCCATAGCGATAATCAACGGAAACGGATAAGTTTCCATTCATGTATTTGACTACGCCAAAGTTAAATGTTGATTCGCCAAGCTCAGTTGAATTGCTATAACCGTTGAAAATCTTTCCGTTGTTATCAAAGGCTGAAGCGAGTTTGCTAAGGAATTCGTTTTTATAGAATTTGCCAATTGTCTCAAAAGCGATCTTAGCAGCAGAAACGCCTAATTCAGGAGTTGAACCATGGGCAGTTTTGCCAATGAAACGAACGATAAGAATGTCTTTTGTGGAATTGATATCCGCGGAAATATTGTTATCTTTGAGATATTTAGCGAATTTATCATCTGGAAGAAGAGTGACTAAAAGGGAGTCGCAAACGGCATTTGTAACCGTTCCCCCATCCATTGCCACGATTGGACTAAGGTCGATTTTCTTTGTTAAAAAACCATGGGTGATGCCTTTTTCCGCGTAAATAAGTGGCCAGTTTGCATCAGGTGTGAAGCCATATTTAGGCGCTTCGCCATGGAATTTCTCAAAATAGTATTTTAGGCAAGAAGAGCCTCTTTCCTCGTCACCTCCGGAAACTATTTTGACGCGATATCCTTTCAAAAGACCATTGTCTTTTAAAAGTTTTGTGGCGTATAATGAAGCCATAAGAGGTCCTTTATCATCAAATGAGCCACGGCCATATATTTCGCCATCTTTAAGGGTTGCTGAGAATGGTGGATTGTCCCATTTTCCCGAAACAGGAACAACGTCAGAGTGACCATAAACGCCAATTAACGGGGCATTTTCATCTCCTATTTCAAGTTCAACGGCATAGCCGTCAACATTTGTGACTTTGAAGCCATAGTCTTTGCCTAATTTAGCAAAATAATCTAAAGCTTTCTTAACGTTTTCGCCAAAAGGCTGACCTTCTTTGATGGTATGCTCATCATAAACTGATGGAATCCTAATAAATTTTTGAAGGGCTAAGACCGCGTCTTTTTCATACCCTTTAGCAAGTTTTTTGAAATTTGGCATGTTTTCTCCTAAATCATTTTCTACCAATTTTTGCCAACGCTTTAGAGACAAGAGGATTGATAATGGCAGCAAGAGTTGCCTCTCCTAACATTCCTAAAGCAATAATGGCTACGAAAGTAAATGCCACTCCTTCCGCCGCAGGGGATGATGATGTAAAGTAGGCGATCATCGTTTCTGGGTAGAAAGTAAATAAATCAGCAAATACTAGAACGGTGTGAAGGATTGTTAATACGAACGAAAATCCCGCGATGACAAACACGTTCTTATACATTTTAGAGTTTTTACGTAGTAAATCAAAGACCAAACCTGCTAAAAAGCCAAAAATCGCTCGAGAAAGGACAGAAACCCAAGGAACGATGAATAAAGCGTTGAAGCCAACCGGATTCATCATTGCCTGTATCCAGGAGGTAATTCCAAAGGCTATGCCATAAATTAAGCCGCCTTTCCAGCCTTTTCTATATGAGCCAATCAATACTGGAAGATGAACAAGGGAGAACGAGATTCCTGGGACGAAGGAAATATATCCTGCTTCAGGGACAAAGCCCATTACGACAATCAAAGCGATAATTAAGGCATGAAAGGTGATATCTTGCACCTTTATTCCTTCTTTTTCTGAAGTGTTTTCTTTGTGAAGCGAAAGTAAAAGCAAGGCGACCCATATTAGCAAAATCACCCAAAAAGCTATTGTATTGAAATTCATTTTTTATTCCTCTTATCTATTTCTTTTAAGCCTAGCAGAAGTAGG
>CAVKAU010000157.1:0-5293 GCA_963654035.1 bacterium
CGATAGTTCTTCGTGCGTTTTTTGACTGCAATTGCAAAAGTCCATCGAAAAAGGTGCAATAGTGATAAAACTATGCGAAAAAAGAATCGAGCAATGGAGAAAATCATCGGTTACAAAGAAATGCTTTTTAATATTCAAAAAGTTGAAGAAGATGTTGAAAAATACATGGGACATAAAATGCCAGACTATAAACATTTTCATATTAATTGACCATTAACACATAAAAATAGTTTTGATACGAACCAAACTTGACTCTCTCTCTCTCTCTCTCTCTCTACAATTGATAAAAAGGAGAAGTTGAAAGACTTATGAAAATTATAAAAGAAGAGCTTCGCGAGCAATTTTGGGATGATATTAAACGTTCATCGCAAGAAAGGCATGAGCGCGAAATATCAAACGTAAATGACGTTGTTTCAGCCGTTAAGGAAATTTATTACGGAAGTTCGATTTATCCACGTAAAGGACCCCAATCGTTTAGAAAAGAAGTAAATAAGAAGTATAGAGACAAAATTGACCTTTTGCTAACTGACATAGGGACTAGAATTCATGATTATTTTGTTTTAAATCCAAATTGTGCAAACAGCCAAACCAATTTCGATATTTTTCATGATGAGCTTTGTGACTCATTTCTCAATGGCATCAATAAAATAAGGGAAAAAGCCCATTTTGCTGAACTTAACTATGGTCAAGCGCAGAAATTGATAAATTTGACATTTAAATATTTGACGGAGTATTCGGATTACGAAACTTATGCAGATCTTTTCCATTTTTCCCACATGGTTATAGATAAGACTATTCTTGATACAATTGAATCTCCGGTAGAACTTTCAAAATTTTTGGGAATCGAATTGGAAGCGGGGGTTATTATTTTACAACATTACTGGACACACATGAGTGAAAAAGAATATCACGACCTATTAGCAGAATATCGAAAAGTAATTGACCCACATTTAGGCGATGAGTCATATATGCATTTGGAATATTGCATTTGGAATAGTAAAAAACATCCGCATCAGCCTATCGACTTACAAAATAGCGGTGGTGTAGACGCAATGCCTATTTCCGAGTTTCATAAATAAATCTAATAAGAATGAATTTTGATTTATAGAGGTTGGCGCAATGAAAAAGAAATTAATGGTCATATTGGCTGCGACATGCGTGGCTTTATCCGGATGCGGTGGAGAAACTGGAAGTGAAGGTGTAGATTCATCTAAAACAAGCGCTGGTGAAAAAACTACGTACGTTATCTCTTTTGACTTTAATGGCGGAACATCCCAGATTTACACCAGCGGTCCAAGAACAGTTGAATATTTCGATGCTGGCGTGTTTTTCTTTGATCTTAAAAAAGAAGGCTATAGCTTTAGAGGATGGTCGTATAAAGGCGAAGTTATCTTTGATGAGACTGGAAAGCTCTATAAAACTCCGGAAATGGAGAAAGAAATGACTTTTGTGGCCATCTTTGAGCAAAACGTAAGAATAAGCGTGACGAAGA
This sequence comes from bacterium, assembly GCA_963654035.1. Taxonomy (GTDB): domain Bacteria; phylum Bacillota_I; class Bacilli_A; order RFN20; family CAG-826; genus UBA4951. The sequence goes on from CAVKAU010000157.1 coordinate 1,493, forward strand.
ATATGCCTGAAGCTGGTGAGATAACGGGCGAAGGTTTGTATGACTATAACAGTTATGTTGATTTATCGGCTCACCCATACCAAGGATATTCGTTCGTTGGATGGTATTATGACGATCAGCTTCTATCGAATAGCCAAGATTTCAAGTATACGGCCTGGAATGAAGATGTAACCCTTGAGGCGAGATTTGAGCTAAGCTCATTCATAATGAGGATTTATTCCAATGATTCGAATTATGGGCTCGTTAGATTTAATGACGATAAGAATCAATATAGTTCAGATACTTACAACTATGTAACATACATGGATAGTTTAACAGTCGCTGCGTATTCAAAATCTGATGTGCGTTTTCTTGGCTGGTACGATGAGGAAAATAAGCTTGTTTCTACCAATCCTATCTACACTTTCAGTATGCCAAATCAAGATTATACGCTTGAGGCGAAATGGAACCATTTTAAGATTGAGTACAATCTAAATGGCGGGACGAATTCAAGTAATAATCCGACGTTCCTCACAATAGATGATGAAGTTGTCTTGTCTGATGCAATTGGCATGGATGGTTTCACTTTCGTTGGATGGTTTTTGAACGAAGAAAAGGTGAAAACCATAAAGAAAGGGACGATTGACAACGTTACTCTTGAAGCAAGATGGAGCGTTAGCCAAGAGCAAAAATGGCTGACCGTTCTTTCAAGCGATTCTTCTAGCGGCGCAGTCAACATTGTTTATAATGACGCTGAGAAAAGCGGAAAAATAACCGTCCAAGCAACTCCAATTAACAAAGGCGTGTTTTATGGATGGTACGAGAATGGAACCAGATTAAGCGTTTCAAATTCATATACATTCATCATCGCTCTTTCTGAGGGCAAGAGACTTGTGGCGAATTTTTTGAACGATGCCGATTTATCGAAAATAGATACAGCTCCGGTGTTCAACTCAGAAACAAATACAGTGACCTATGGCCTATATCCTCAGACTCATGTAAGCAATAAGAAACTGATATCATCTTTAGACGAACTCACATATGCAGAAGACGGTGGTTTGTATCTCTATGATGGTTCGTATTATACGAAAAAGAGCGCAAAGCCATATGAATCATCTTACAAATTCAGCGATGGCACAAAGATTGTATATGGAACCAAATATTGGTTCAGGTGCGAGCCGATAGAATGGAAGGTCCTCTCATCTTCGGATGGGACGTATTCACTGGTGTCATCCCTCCTGCTTGACGCCCATTGCTATAATTCATCAGACTCGAGTAGAACGATAGACGGAAAGACGGTATACGCAAACAACTACGAATACAGCGACATCCGCTCATGGCTCAACGGCGAGTTCTATTCCTCCGCCTTCGCGCTCGATGACTCGCTGATACAGACCGTCACCGTAGACAACTCGGCGGCAACGACGGATTCATCGACGAATAAATATGCATGCTCCGACACAGAGGACAAGGTTTATCTCCTAAGCTATCAGGATTATCGTAACGCAGATTACTTCTCTAATTCTGAGTCAAGACGCTGCTGTCCTACCGATTGGGCGAAAGCGAATGGTGCGTATTGTTGTTACGGCGGATACTCATATGACGGCAACGGCTATTACTGGACAAGGTCCCCGGATTCTAGCTACTCCCTCTTCGCTTGGTACGTCAACTACGGCGACCTCGACAGCAGCTACCGCTACGTCCGCATCGGTTATTACTGCGTGCGCCCCAGCCTTCAGATTAAGGTCGCATGACGCTAGGAATGCGAATCTAGAATCAATCGGCCATCCCTCATCGAATCAAGGGGTGGCCGAGAAAAAATATAAAAAACGAATCAAACATTGAAAGAGAAGCCACAAAGGAAAGAAACTGAACTGCTTGTCTTTGTGAAAGCAAAAAGGCTGACTGAGTACATAATGCAGATAAGTGTGAAAGCGCCGGTTAAATTCCGATATTCTGTTTTGAATCCTTTGATAAGAGAATGCATTTACATGATTCATTTCCTCTATGAAGCAAATGAATTGAAAGTTGATGATCCTGAAAGGGCAAAACTGATAAGAAAGGCTATGTCAAGACTGAAATGCATAGATTTCATCTCAAGTTTGGCGATGGCTTCTCTTTGTTTCACCTCCCATCAAGACGAGGTGATAACGAGATATTGTGCTGATTGCTCTAAGTACTTGCTTGGGTATTATGCTCTAAGCAAAAGCGCTTTGGCGATATAGGCTTTTCTTGCAAGGTGCTTAGACGTGACTCTTCTTTAGGTCCCCGAATTCTAACAACTCCAACAACGTTTGGAACGTCAACAACGACGGCAACCTCAACAACAACAACGTCAACAACGCTAATAACTGCGTACACCCCAGACTTCACCCTAGAAAAGATATATTAATATCTCGGTTAAGCGTTGCCATTCCTAAGAAGGAAAGGCAGTAAGGGCTGAAGGGAAGAAACAACCTAGTCATAGGAATCTGTGGCGAATTTGCCACAGTTGAGAGGACTCCTTTGGGATTCCTTCTCTTGAACACTGTGGCTTTTTATTATCGGAGAGAAGAATGAAATACGAAGAGATATTCACCTTCCACAATCTCCTTCTTGCTCATAAGAAGGCAATGAAAGGTAAAACCTGGAAGGAAGAAATAATGAATTTTGAACTCAATAAGGCCGAAGAGATAAGAAAGCTCTACGAGGAGCTAGGAAGAAAGGAATATCATATTCAACAATATAGAACCTTCACAATATATGAGCCAAAGAAAAGAAGAGTTGATGCCACAACATACAGAGATAGGGTCGTTCAAAACTGCTTCGTAGATAATTACTTGCTCCTTTTGCTTGAAAACAAGCTCATATACGACAATGCCGCATGCAGGATTAAGAAAGGAACGGACTTCGCAAGAAAAAGACTGAAGAAATTCATCTGCGAAGCAAACAAGAAATATGATGAATTATATGTTCTTAGATATGATATCCATCATTATTTCGAATCGATAGATCACAAAGTATTGAAAAGGAAGATGGCAAGAATAGTTAATGATTCTGACATCCTTTCTTTCATATGCATGATCATCGATTCTTTTCATATAGTTGAAGGAAAGGGCCTCCCACTAGGGAATCGTTCAAGCCAACTATTCGCCTTATATTATCTCGACCGTTTCGATAGAATCATTAAGGAAAAGTATTCGATCAAATATTACACTAGATATATGGATGATGGTGTCATCATCTCAAATGACAAAAACTTGCTTAAGAATCTACTCAAAGATCTTGAAGAAGAGCTTCAAAGCCTTTCTTTATCTTTCAATCAAAAGAAAACAGCCATATACCCCCTAAAAGAAGGAATCCCATATCTAGGCTTTAATTACAAGCTTGGAAAGAATAAGAAAATCGTCGTCAGGATGGAAAGAAAGAAAAAGAAGAGGCTCAGACGTTATCTAAAAAGATATGTTCATACGCCTGAGTCTCTTCTATCGTATAGGACATATCTAAAAATGCGGGCAAACGAGAACAAACTTGTCATGGAAATCTCAGATATGGCGAAACAACAACGCAGTTAAGTGCATTAAATAAACGCAAACGATATAACACAAATTTATGATATTTTCGAAATTATTGGCACGATGAATGATTGTTTTCCTCGTTGTAAAGCGTTTTTCCTGTTGCTTAACAACTTAGTGATGGAATAAACGTTGATGTATGAATTCTATTTTTTCAACGAATAAACTGCGGTTTTTGATTTTTCATCGCCATTTCTTTCAATGACCCCTTTTAGTAATAAAGGCTTAACAACGGCCTTCATGAAACCGGAACGGCTTGCATATGGAG
>CAVKAU010000157.1:5341-7128 GCA_963654035.1 bacterium
ACTCTTTTATGCCTTTTGGTCCATCGGCTAGTTTGGAGATAAGGTTCTTTTGCTCCAAACTAAACTTATCACTTTCTTTTGTAAAATCCATAGAACTCTCGTCGATTTCATCAAATAAAACGTCATAAAGCCTAAGGACAAAGAAACCGGCATAGCAAAGAACGGCTGGCTGATATTTTTCGCCATAGCCTTTATACGAATCGAATATCGTTTGAAAGCCAGAACCAGAGCGTTCCATCAAATTAGCCGCGTCAAAGCAACCTGCAATGATCTCGTTTCTCCTGATTGAAGGAATAGAAAATCCCTTATATTCCTCAAATTTCTTAGGAAGAAGCCAGGAACCAGGTGAGGTGATATCAATTCTATCGTCGTATATATCGACATCAACCTGTGAGCCATAGATAGAATAATCCCTATGGGCTATGGCGTTAACTAACGCTTCTCGTAATGCTTCCTTTGGGTACGATCTGATATCTTCTCTCCCGCCATTTTGAAGTTTCTTAAAACCAACTCTTGTGTTCTTCTCAAGAAAATCAATCGCCGAAAGGAAATTCTCGCTAATGGAAGAACGGAAGAATTTTCTATCGAGAACATATCCGCTTTTGTCTCTCCCTTTCCATAGCCTGCAATGTATTGCCGTATCCCCAACGTCATACCCATCTTTGAACATCAAAAAGCCATTCTTCACATAGCCATCGGCAGCAATAACGCCAATGCTTTGAAGTTCTTTTATTGTTGGGGTATCGTGCTCTTTTCTATATTCAATGCACATTTGATTATATGTTTTCCACTCTTTTGAATCGTATAAAACGTCAGTCTTAGAGCTATCAACGCCATATTTTCGTTTCGAAAGAGCGACGATCTCTTCGGGGTTTGCTGGAACTGTGTTTGCATCACCTTTTGCATAAACGATTTCGTTGAAGGAACCCTCCCTATAACGAACAATTGAATCTGACGAAAACACTTTAATCATAAGAATAAAATGCTCGGCATTCTTATCGACGCTTTCAGTAAAAGACTCGTATCTTATATGAGGAAATATATTTTTGTCGTTTATTGAAGCAATGAGATTTTTTGTTTCGTCGACTTCTTTGCTAGTAAGTCCAAAGGCTTCTCCATCATCGGAAACCCCAACTAAGAGACAACCGCCATTGTCATTAGCAAAGCCAACCAATGTTTTTGCCCAACTCAATGGCTTTTCCTTGTTTAGCTTAGCCTTGAACTCATGCTCTTTGTCTTCTAAGACAATTTCCGGGAGTATTTCGTTTATTTTCATCTAATTCCTCCAATTATCATATCACATCATGTCACTATCATATCACATCATATCACATCATGTCACTATCATATCAAAATAGTGTCATGATGCGTGACATGATAACGTTATAGAAAAGAATTAAACGATTATTTTGAAGTCTTGAAAAAACACTCAAAATCTATGTGAGTTCGATAATTGGAATATGAGTAGGCCATCAATGATAATCATTGTATTGGGTCTTTAGGCTTTTCTTTCCTTTAGTTCCTTACAATGAAAATGCTATTATGGTGAAGCGTATCTTTGTTTACCTGCCATCTAATCTATTAGTAACAGTTCATCGATTGAGATAGAGAGAATCATTAGAATCGTCAATATTAATTTGAACGATACATTAAGACTTCATGCTGGTCACGATGTAAGGGAAAACACGCTTCTAAGACTGAGCAACAATCAATCTAACAGTAACGCTTCAACAACACGAAATTATGGAAATTGACATGTCAATAAGCAAAAAAGAGCTATTTTAAAT
>CAVKAU010000158.1:0-2765 GCA_963654035.1 bacterium
AGCTAAAATAATAGGAGTGGACAAAAAAACAATAATGGCTTGGCTTAGTGTTTTATTAGCCGGCGATATTGTTTATTTGTTGGAGCCGTATAACGAAATATCAATTTCAAAAAGAATTGTCAAAAGACCAAAACTTTATTTTTCGGATACTGGACTTGCCTGTTATTTAGCTAAATTAACAAGTGGCGAAATTTTAGCAGCAAGCAATTTTTCAGGTCGTTTTGTCGAAACATTTATTATAAATGAGTTGAAAAAAAGTTATATCAACAATGGAGAAGAGCCTAATTTTTATTATTATAGGGACAACAATATGAACGAAATAGATCTAGTGATTATTCAAGATGGCAAATTACATAGAGTTGAATGCAAAAGTGGGATTAATTTTAACAATCGCGCTGTAAAAGGTTTCAAGCAATTAGACAAAACGAATTATCAAATTGGCTCAAAGGCGATAATATGCAATACGGACACTGTTTATCCCTTAAATGACAATGTATATGTATTACCAATTGCTGGCATATAGATTTAGACGCTAAATAAGGAAAACTTTAAGGTGCAATACAGGCGTGTCGCCATCTGGTTCGACGTTTCTGACAGTTTTTTAATGAGTTGAAAATTTAACCACTTGATCATACTAAAGATTTAATTTGTGATTTTGCTCTAAATAATGACTTTTTAGGGTTATTTTGCAAGAATATAAAATTTCAACGTTCAATGTCCAAATGATTTTGAACTTTTCACTTTTTAAATAACGATAAAGATAAATTCAAAATATTGATAAATATATGCTTAAGTGGTAGCCATTGGGCGTCAAACGATATGCAATTCACATAAAGGAAGAATCATTATGGCAATTACGGCCATTAAAAGCTGCTCCCATTCCGAGGCTTTAAAGAAAACCCTTGATGAATGTCTTATGAGATTAAATTCGCCTCTTTATGTACAAAGGAATGTAAGTTAATGGAGAAGAGGAGCATGACATATTTTTATTAGATGTTGTTCTAAATAAATTAGTAAAGGCGATTAAATAAGGGCAAAACATAAGGATGATTTTGAAGAACAAATTTGGGAGGATTTTATCGGCGCAATGTTAAAAAAGATTGACTATTATTATGCTTAATTGAAAATGATGTTTTGACTTTGACATTAACTGATACGGGAACACATTCAGATTTACCAGGAATGTGACGTTGCCTAGGCTTTTAACTTCTTGATACCATCCATGATTGCATCGTTAACATCTTTTAATTCCGCTTGAATGCTGCCTTTGAAATATTCTGTAACCGTATCGACGATTGCTCCCGAAATAAAGACTCTTTGAATTGAGCGCACTTTCGAATCGACTGAGAATCCGAATATGGGATCATCTAATTTTTTAGCGAAAATCTTTTTTATTTTCGCAATGAAATAATTTAAATCTGAAGCGTTTGCAAAAGCACGGTATTCGTCTTCGTTTTCTTTAAGAAATTCAAAAAGCAAGGAAGCGCAGCGCTCAAGCGAAGGATCTGGATTTTTGCTAATTTCATCCAAAGCCAAAGAAAGTTCGTCGATCATCTCATTTTCTAGGCTACGAACCAAATCATCCAAATCTTTATAATGATAATAAAAGGTCGGTTTGCTTATATCTGCCCTTTCAATGATTTCAGATAGTTTTATTCTATCAATGCTTTTCTTTTCAATAATAAGACTTGCGAAAGCTTCCCTAATCCATTTTTCCGTTCGTGCTGAATTCTTGTAATTTTTCATAATTTTTATACATTTCCTTTAGAATAGTAAGAAATCTTACTGCGATAAATACTTAGTAAAAATAACTATTTATCGATGTTATTATAATTGTTTACCGTTAGTTTTCAAATTAAAGTAAGAAATCTAATCTAATTAAAGGAGGAAAATATGGAAACTGAAAAAAAGAAGAAATTTGGCCTTAAGAAAATGCTTGCTTTATGTTTCTTTGGCCTGGCCATTGTCTTTTCTGCCGTTTTTGGGACGAAGGTTGCAATCAACTACAATCTTTCTGATTATTTGGATGATTCGACCGAAACTAAAATTGCTCTAAAGATAAACAATGATGAATTTGGCCCGACTGGAAACATACAGGTCATGGTTAAAAATATTACCGAGGATAAAGCCGAAGAAATCTATTACACTTTGAAAGACATTAAAAATGTCACAAATGTCAGTTTCGATAAATATGACACGAATTATTTTAAGGATAATAATGCCCTTTATGTCGTATTAGTCGATGGTGACGATTATTCTGAAAACGCAAAAACAGTTGTTAACGACATTAAAATAACTCTTGCCACATATGGTGAAGTGGAATATGCAGGAACTGCCGTCGAAAAACAAAACTTGCAAACAACAATTACCGACGAAATGGTTTATATCATGCTTGTCGCAATCTGTTTAGTGGCTGGAATATTGCTCCTAACTTCAGAATCGTGGATTGAACCAATAATCCTACTAGCATCTTGCGGAGTGGCGATCTTAATCAATCGTGGAACAAACATATTCTTTGGAAATATTTCCTATATAACGAATTCGATTTCCGCAATTTTGCAACTTGCTCTTTCTATCGACTATAGCATTGTTTTATTGCATGAGTATCGCGCGATGAAGAGCAAATGTTCAAATAACGACGAGGCAATGAAGAAATCAATAAAAGCAGTAGTAAGGCCTATTTCTGCTTCTTCCTTGACGACTATTGCCGGACTTCTCGCCCTTTTATTTATGTCTTTCCACATCGGTTTTGACATTGGGATAGT
>CAVKAU010000159.1:0-3073 GCA_963654035.1 bacterium
ATGAAGAACTTATCAATAAAAAGCTTCAAAAAGACTATTCAACGTTGCTGGCTAAATATTCTTCAAGATATTCAGAATATGAATCTCGAAGACGCATCTATGCTGCTTTACTAAGAAAAGGTTACAATACTACTGAAATAAAAAATGTAATGGACGGTAATGAATATGATTAAAGACTTACAAGACGGAATGCATGTTAATGCCCAATATTTGATTGCTTCTATCGCTAAATGCGTAACAACTGCAGGGAAGAACTATCTTAATATAACATTGCAAGATTCTTCAGGAACCATCGAAGGCAAAAAGTGGGATATTTTACCTGATGATCTAAATGTTTTTGTCGCTGGCAATATTATCAAGGTTGAAGGAGATGTTTTAAATTATCGCGATCATCTTCAAATGAAAGTCCTTAACGGCTCTCTTCTAGATAAAGATAACATCGACATTACTTTATTTGTCCCATCTTCACCTATTGGCGAAGAAGAATTAGAGAAAAAATTATATGGATATATTGATTCTTTAAAAGAAGGAGACCTAAAAACATTAACTTCTTATTTAATCAATAAATTTCATGATTCGTATGTTACCTATCCTGCAGCCGTAAAGAACCATCACGCTTTTGCTTCAGGTCTTTTATACCACTCAGTTTCAATGGCTAATATGGCTGAAGTGGTTTGCAGGCTATATCATGAAATAAATCGTGATTTTGTAATCGCAGGGGCTTTGATTCACGATTTAGGAAAAACTTTGGAACTCTCTGGGCCGGTCGCGACTAAATACACCGATGAAGGAAAACTCTTGGGCCATATATCTATTATGGTCGCAGAAATAAGAATGGCTGCCGAAAAACTAAAAATCACTGGTGAAACCCCTATGTTATTAGAACACATGATTCTTTCTCACCATAGTAAGCCTGAATTCGGCTCACCGATTCCTCCTTTGACAAGAGAGGCCTTTGTTTTGGCTTCTATTGATGATTTCGACGCTAAGATGAATGTTATCCTTAAAGCAGAGGAAAACGTTAATCCTGGCGATTGGACGGAACGAATATTCGCTATGGATAATCATTCCTTCTATGTTCCTAAATATAAAGACGATAAAAAGTAAATAAAAAGCCTAGGTTTGCTATCTAGGCTTTTCTTTATCTTATTTTAATTTGCTTGAGATTTCGCTTGCTAAAGCAGGAAGATTCATCTTGCTTGTATCGCTTTCTTTCATCTCTAGTTGGAAGTTGCTATCTTCTCCAGCATATCTAGGAATGACATGCACATGGAAATGAGGAACGCTTTGCCCTGCGGCCTCACCGGCGTTTGTTAAAATATTAATTCCCGAAGCGCCTAAGACTAGCATATCGGCTTGGCCGATTCTTTGGGCGACGTCCATGACCTTATGGAGTATATCGCTTGGACAATCAAGCATATTCGAATAATGCTTTTTTGGCATGACTAAAGTGTGACCTCTAGTTACTTGCGATACGTCTAAGATCGCTAGCACGTCATCATCTTCGTAAACTTTTGTCGAAGGGATTTCACCTTTGATAATTTTGCAAAATACATCGTTCATATTTTTTCTTCTTTCTATTAGAAAAGGGACAGGATTACCTGCCCCTATATTATATGACTATTTTTGATTAATCAAAGAGATCTGGGAACTGACTCTTGAAATAAGCATAGACATAGTCATCGTGATACATAACGGCCATTTGCTGGACGTAATATTGTTTTGCATCGGATTTCCATGTATCGATTGAAGAGAGAGAGTAAGCGACCTTACGGGAGATTTTCTCTCCAACTAATGTTCCGCGCTTGTCATAATAGAAGTCTTTATCATCGGTAGAAACAACAAATTTTGATGCCTTTGTGGCTTCTTTGACCCAAACGATGACATAGTTAGAACCATCTTGAACGAGATATGGATATTTCTCTGTTTCAGCGTAAGTTGCTGGAGTTAAGAAATATTTTCCACCGATATAGCGTCCGTAGTTACCAGCATAATCATCGCTATGAGCATCGACTTCATTTGCGACAGCCGTCTTAAAGACACGTGTGCTTAATGATGATGGAAGTGCGGAAAGTCCACCAGAAGTGTACCAACCTTTTGTCGTATGTCCTTCAGCAATCAAAGCTTGCATCTTGATGTTGAAGCCAGTTTCTTTGCTGTATGATCCGGAATTTGTGAAATCGGAATATACGGAATTGGCATCTGAATCATCACGAGTCGTTTGATTGAGAAGGGTTTGATACTTAGCACAGATTGTGCCAAGGGAAGATTGGAGATAATAGTGAATGGTCTTTGAACCAACGGTGATTGTCTTATGAGTCCAGTGAGCGGCTTCATAGATTTCCTTAGCTAATTTGCCAGCTTCGGTTGTTGGGGTATCGGTTACTAATTCTTGATCAGTTCCTTTATATAAGGATGATAAGAATGAGAAGCCATACGTATCCATTTTCTTGGTCTCGATGACTTTAGCGCAATATTGGCTCATGAGGTCTTTGACAGCGTCGGTATATTCGGCGTTGGTGGAAAGGCTGATGTATTCGACATTACGAGCAGCAGTTAAGTTAATTTGTGCGTCGTTTTGCGTATACATATATTCGGTTGTAAGTTCGTTACGATAAAGATCTGGGAGGATGTTTAATTCAATGTATTCGCTATATGTAACCCAAATGTTTTTAAAATATTTGTCGATATAGGTGTTGCTCAAACCATCCTTATCACCAGGATTGTCTTCATCAATGAACATATCGCCTTCAACTTGCTTATAGTCTTCATAATGGTCGCTGCCTAGTGTGTAATAGGCTTTGATTTGCGCATCATAGAATTTATCTTCATTGAAGAGATTTCTTTCTTGGTAAGTGGTATTTGTGACATAGCCAAGGAAGGTTGTATAGACGCGATAGAGAATGTCGTTATAGAAATTAACGACACGAACTCTGGATGCGGCCATATCGGTTTGACCATCTTTAGTAACTTTATAAGCAACGTGGGCATTGATGAAATTATCAATTTCAGTAGTGTTGCTTGTATCGGCTAAATAAGTAGCAACGACGTCTTTGACGCCTTTGCTGCTATC
>CAVKAU010000160.1:0-2335 GCA_963654035.1 bacterium
GATATACACTGTAAACTGATCGTTAAACATGATTATGGGTTTATTTTTGATATGAAAGAGGCTTTGATGTTGCATTAAAGAAAATGTTTGAACTACGCTTCGTTTTTCTTGCTTATCGTTTTTAACCATTCTTGAAAAGATGGCCTATTATCGTGGAAGTCATCTAAACAAACGCCACTTTGCTCAATGTATTCATTTTCCTGTAAGAGTATTTGCCTATGTATTTTTGCTGCATCCTTTAATTCTTCATTCAACGCTTCAATATCTAGAGGAAGGTCAAAATCACCGAATTTATCAATTTCATAGTTCCAAGGCTTATATATTCCTTTTTCTTCATCCTCATTCGATAATTCGGGATCAATCTCCCCCTCAAATAAGGCATATAGGCTACCAATGTCATCTTCCCAAATGCCTTGTCCCTTTCCTTCAAGGACAATGATTTTTTGTCTTGTATTTTTTAATTCGACCGTTTCTTTATAACGTTTGCAGGCAAAGTCCCATCCGTCTCCTGTATCGTATTCATAATCAAAATGATCTGGCAAATCGCTTAGATGATATTTTCTAAGATACTTATATCCATCAAGGGGGTCTTCCATGAAAGGCGCCATCACATACGAACTTTCTTTAGTCGTAATTAAGAAACAATGCTCATATGTCGCACCAACGGCAAGTCCAAGACATATTCCAAGTTCGAATAAATCTGGATTTCCTTTTACGAGTACAATTCGATAAAAACGATTTTTCGGACCATATTTGAAATCCATTCTTATTTTTGTGTAGATCATAAGCTAGCCTTCCTTTATTGATAATGTTTCTTGCATCTAGATTGTAACATTTCCTTAATGTAGACAAGTAATGTTATTGCTTGATGAGCATAACGTTTTTTAATTTCAGAAATCTTTGAAGGCTATGTTTATATCTCTCAAGAAGACCGTTATTTCGTTTGTTTTTTGCTGAATTCTAAATTAATTTTGCCTTGGCGAATGAAATTTGCCCTTATTTTCACAAGAAAAATAAGGGAAAAGCAGAAACATAAATGGATTATGAAATAAAATTCTTTTAACAAATGACCTTTTATAGTGAATGGCATAGTTTAAGCTTCGCATGTTTTTTGATAACTTGTTCTATTAATTTCTTATTGTGAGCCAAATTGAGATAATTGTATTTTTTCCTATTCACTATTTTTGCCGTCTTCGTCAAAATTATGGTGGCTTCCGATCGATGCTTATTGGTGCATACGTGAACAATTTCAGCGTCTACTTTATTGATAGCAGTTCACGGGAAGTAAGTTAAAAAACTTACATAGCAGTTCAAAAACTCTTGACTTTTCAGGGGGGGGCTAAACTTTAAACATGAATTTAGATTCCATAACAAACAATCACGATATTGCTATTGCATTGATGAATATTTTGGAAAAAGAGTTTGGTGCAAACTTTCATCATAGCCAAACAATATTTTCAGCCGATAAAATCGAGATGAGATCATTCGTAGATGTCATGAATCTATTGCTTTATCTTAAGTCTAAAGGCGAATGGTATTCTTTTTCCGACGAAATGTATCCTTACATAAATAGGCCGATGAGCGATATCAAAGATTGCAAGACTATTTTTGAAAGATTTCTAACACTTATTGATGAATGAAAGGGAAAAGAACGTATGGATAAGACACAAAAGGAAGAAGAATTAGCTTTAATTGATAATATTCGAGAAACTTATTCTAGATTGAATGAAATGAAGTCCGATATAAGTGGCATTGAGCGTCGTGAAAATCAGAACAGAGTTAAAAAACCGGAAGAAATAGAAGAAGAGCCGGTCGCTCCATCTAGGCCAAGCGAACCTAAACAACCAACTAAACCAAAAGAAGAAAAATTTGCTCCAAAACATAACGCTAGTTTTTACTGGAATTGGGGTTATGTTGTTTCTGCAATAATAATCGGCTTCATTGGATTGATGTTTATCATTTATTCCGGGTTTGCTAATAGTTTAGCGATAGGGTTATTGATAATTGCTATCGGATTGATATCGCCACTTTTGATTTGGGGTATCAAAATTTTGAAAGAAAGAATACCGGAAAGGAGGAAGTTCAACAATGAGCAAAACACAAAAAAGTCTCAGTATATTTATGCTTGTAACGTATATCGAAGCGAATGTCAGAAATACGGCGATTTAAAACGCTGTTACGATAACGACTATAAGATATACAAGAAATGCTATGACGAATGGGCGGTTAGACACGACAATTATTTGAACGAATTAAAGAAATGCGAAGAAATTAATAAAAGGCTTGATGCCGAATTTGAAGAAAAGAAGCAAACGGAAATTGCTCTGTATAAAGA
>CAVKAU010000161.1:0-4976 GCA_963654035.1 bacterium
GCGAAAAGCAACAATCTGGAGGTGGCCCAGGAGGAGGATCCCCATTCGGAAGGAAAAATGACGAAGGTGCCGAAATTTCTTCTGAAACCGTTTCGACCGACTATTCTTCCTTTGATTTCACCTTTAAAGGAAGCTGGACAGAAAAAACTGGCTATGGCTATATTCTTACATTTTCCGACACTAGCAAAACAACAATTCATGTCGATTACAACAAAACGCAAGGCCGACATGAATTCTATTACATCGTCACGACAAGCGAAGGCAGCTCGCAAATCCTTATGCAAGCGCAAGATTCTTCTTACCGCAAAAAACTTGCTGCAGATTATAAGGTATGGGATGAAAGAGACAGCACTTACATCTTCACCGGGAACGTTCAAGGAAATAACAATTCCGTTGATGTTGGCTACATTTATATGCATTCAGACAATTCTGCCGTCTATAACACTGCAAATGGATCAGCAAGATCTATCACGATTGGTTTATCTTGGGAAAAGAGTGGCAACACAATAATCTTGAAAGATGGCGATAATAAATATAGCGCCGATGTTTCAATCAATAGCAAACATCCTGGTTTCCGCCTTGGCTATAAAAATTACTCTTTCTTCTCTTCGACAGATTCTTCTATATCCTGGGCCGAATTATCAAATGAAGATTTTGATGGAAAAACACTTTATAAATTCACCGGATCATATGCAACAAGCGGTCCTGATGGCGGAACAAAGGAAGTTGAATTAAATCTTACTGACAACGATTCAAAAGCCTTCCTTTATGTTTCTGGCAACCTTTCTAACAAAGGAACATACGCCTTTGCTGAGGAAGTATTCACGATTAGCATGGATGGTAAAGATCCTGTAACCGTTCAAAAAAATGATGAAGGAAGCTATGTTTACAGATTCGAAATCACCACTTCTTCCTTCTTTGGGACAAGCACAATCGAAGTAAGCCTAACCTACACCCCAGGAGCTTAAAGATAGATGGAAAATTCAATTTATAAAGAAAAAATGGGGAAAATAAAGAAAACAGTTAAGATTTTCTACCTCATTTCGATGATTTTGGGACTTGCCACATTTATTATGCTGATCTGCTTCAATTTCGCTGGCGTCTTCACGATCAAAACGATTAGCGGAACAAAATATGAAAATGCATTCACTTATCCTGGGTGGCAAGCAATTTTCTTTGGAATGGGCGAAATGATGATTCAAGGATACACGGAGTTCACATTTAACATTTGGACTTGCATCGGCTTATTCTTGCCATTCTTGGCCATTCTTGTTTGTTCAATCATTTATTTGAATAACAAAAACAAAAAAGGAACGAATAAGAAAAAGGCCATCCTTGAAATCGTTATGGGAATTTGCATAATCATCGGCGTAATCTTACTATTCAATTGCGACCTATTGGCAATCGAAAACGCTAAGCACGTCACCGGAAGTTATCAAAACTATTATGAGGAATACCTCCTTAAAGCTCTTAATGGGGAAGAATATTTCAAAAAAGAAATATATCCGACTTTATTGCTCATCGTTGGAATAATTACGGCCATCGTTAAATTTGCAAATGCGTCTCTTTTGTTCTATCAAAAGAAATTCGCAACGAAAAATCGCAACTAAAAAGGAGAAATAACATGAATAAAAATAAAAGAAAGAAAATACTTATTTTATCTGGCACTGGCGTAGCTTTATTGGCCATAATGACTGGAGTTGCGGTAGCGGCAAACATTCAATCTGGCAACCTAGATTTGCTCTTCCCTGGAGAAAAAAGCGTCAAAGACACAGGCGAAGGGCTTGAGGCAGATTATATCGACTATAAGTACACAACCCAAGCAGATGCATTGAAAAACGCTCAAGATGTAACACAAGAAATCGCTGAAGAAGGAATGGCCTTATTAAAAAACGAGGATAACGCTCTTCCACTCGCTAAAAAAGCAAAGATCACGATTCTTGGCTATTATTCTTGGCATAATAACATGTCTGGAGGCGAAGATCCTGCCACTACTTCAGGTGCGATATCGCTAGGCAAAGGACTTGAAAATGCCTTTGACACTAACGCTAAAGTAAATGAAATCTATTCTTCAGCAAGAGGTGAGTTAACTGATCCAGCTTCAAGTTTAGATGAGGTTAAAGACACATTTGCAACCTATAACACAGCAATAATCACCATCAAAAGAAATTCTGGCGAAGGAAACGATCAATCCCTTGATAGCGGAACATCCGAATATAACCGCACCGGTTTGTCGATAAATAACGCCGAATTGGCTCTTGTCGACTACGCATCGAAAAACTTCAATAAAGTCATCATCGTCATCAACTCCGCCAATACCATGGAGCTTGGCTTCTTAGACAAAAATGACCCTAATATGTCAGCTGATGGACAATATACCGATCCATATAGCAAAAAAGTCTATGACTTCTCTAAGGTAAAAGGCGCAATATGGGCTGGATGTTGCGGCTCACAAGGCGGCACAGCCTTAGCGAACATCCTTAATGGATCAGTTAACCCATCAGGACACCTCGTTGATGCATACGCAAGAACGCTAAGAAATAATCCGTCCTATTGCAATTTCGGTTCTTTCAAATATAGCAACTCCGCTTCGCTCAACTCTTACCAACAAGAAACTTATTTTGTTGAATATGAAGAAGGCATATATGTTGGCTATAGATATTATGAAACTGCCGCTTATGAAGCATTAAATGACAATTATAGCGGTTTTGATTATTCTAAAGAGGTTGTTTATCCATTTGGCTATGGCTTATCTTACACGACGTTCTCTCTTGAATACGATGGAACGCCAACATATGACGAAGCAACAGGTAAGTATCACTTTGACGTCAACATCAAAAACACAGGCTCGGTCAAAGGAAAGGGCGTTGCTCAAATCTATGTCAATGTCCCATATAAGAATGGCCAAGTTGAAAAAGCCCACGTTGTTTTAGGGGGATTCGCTAAAACATCAAAAGCCCTTGAGCCTGGTGAGACGGAAAAAGTAAGTATCGAGATTCAAGAAGATTATATTGCTTCCTATGACTACAAAACCGAAAAAGCCTACGTTTTAGATGAAGGAACTTATAACTTCTATCTTTCAAGCAATTCACATTCTTGGGCAGAGATTGCCGAAGAAGGCGCAGCAAGCAAAGAAAAGCATCTTTGGTCTAAATCTTTATCTAAAAAAGTTGTTTTCTCCGATTCAAAGGACGGAAAACGCAAAACTGATTTAAAAGCTGCCACAAATGTCGAAGATAATGAATTAAATTACAAATTCAAGGATTATAACGACGGAAGCGTTGGCGATGGATATGCTCATAACTTCACAAGAAGCAATTTCAAGGATTCCTTCCCAAGTGCTCCTACTGGTTCTGATTTAGTTCTTTCAGATTCAAGAGCGCTTAAGCAAGTTGCCAAATACGATGTTTGGGATGATGCTAATAACCCCATCTCCGAAATGCCTGAGGCCAATACCGATAAAACATCTTATACTCTTGCTGAAATGAGAGGCGTTGATTTCTCCGATAGCAAGTGGGATGACTATATGAACCAATTCACCGTTGATAAAATGGCGGAAATGTTCTCCAATGGCGGATGGAATGAGATTGCCGATGAAGAAAATGGCGTACCGATTTCTTACGATGCCGACTCTCCTTATGGATTCTATGCCCACGCTTTAACGATCAAAGACATCAACAAATGGTATTGCGGTGCTCCGATGGTCGCAGCAACATTTGACACTTCTTTAGCAAGAAAGATGGGCGATGCCCTTGCTGAAGAATCGCATTGCAACTATCTTGCTGGCGGTTCGTTAATCACCGGATTGTATGGCTTTGGTGCAAATACTCATAGATCTGCTTTCGGTGGGAGAAACTATGAATATTATTCCGAAGATCCGTTGCTTTCAGGAAAAATGGCGGCAAGCGCTGCTTCTGGAGCTTCCGAAAAAGGTCTTATCACCTTCATGAAACACTACGTTCTCAATGACCAAGAAACAAATCGTCAAAAGAATGGTTATTGCGCTTGGGTCAATGAGCAAGCATTCCGTGAAATTTATGTCAAACCATTTGAAATCTACATCAAAGAAGCGAAAATGGAAATTAAATACTACGGAACGGATGATAATGGCAAATACGTAATGAAATCAAAGGAAATGAATGCTGCAACTGGCATCATGACCTGCTATAACCGTATTGGTGCTAAATGGGGCGGCGCTTCCGATTCATTGCAAGGAATCCTTGAAGATGAATGTGGATACACTGGCACAAACGTTACCGACGCAGGTGGCGAGCCAACATCTTATATGAACACCGACCAAATGCTTAGAGCAGGGGGTCATTTAACCTTGAGCAACAACGGAACAAACGGCCTTTACGATAAAGAAAGTGCAACCGCAATCTATCACTTAAAAGATGCTTGCAAACACATTCTTTATAACAAAGCCAATTCCAATTGCGTCCAAGGAATAGCTCCTGGTGCCTCAATTACCTACTCAACTCCAGTTTGGAGAATTTGGGAAGGCATTGCTTGGAGTGTCGTTGGTGCAGCCGTCCTAGCTGAAGCCGTCGTTATTACACTTATTGCCACAAATAAGATAAAAGTAAAAGAAGAAACAATAACAATAAAAAACGACGATTCATCTGACGAATTCTAATTAAACTGCTATTTTTAAAGAGAGTCATGAGGCAAATTTGTCTCATGACTTTTTATTAATCCGATTTAATTTATTAAATGAAGGTAGTTGCTTGCTGCGTCAAAAAACTTAATTCAGATATTGCCTATCTTCCGGCAACCACTTGATTTTCTCAATCATTTTCGAAGCATATTTTTCTTCAAACGGAAGATTCATGAAATCAAGAATCTCCATCCCTGGAAAATATGATTCGCAATAACGGGGAATAACGCCTTGAGGAACGATGCCAATTAAGTCATTTTCAAGAAGACGGTCTTTAATTCCGCTGGCCTCAAATAAGTATACTGCTACTCCGTTATCG
>CAVKAU010000162.1:0-7968 GCA_963654035.1 bacterium
GCCGTTACGTCTGGAACAAACGATAAATATGTCAAAGAATTGAATGCAACAGACAACACACTAACTTTAGACACAAGCGCTGTCAAATCATCAAGCGATTTAGCTACAAATCCAATTACTGTCGCAGAAAACTTAGCTCGCAATGGTTCGAAAGCAATTGGCATCTCCGTTTGGCTTGAAGGAACAGCAAATGGCGACACTTCCCAAGATGGATGCAAGGGAAAATCGGTTAGCGTTGCATTAGAATTTACCGCAAAAGCATCTGCCTAATAATTACGCATTCTTGTTAGTTAGAATGGACCGTTAAGAATTCGCGATCTCGCTGAGATCACTAAAGCCTTAACGGTTTTTTCTATGTCAACTAAAAAGGCTCGCCTCTGTTCGCGAGCCCTAATTTTGATATAGTTGTTCTATTAATAGATTTTTTAAATTAAGCGTCGATTCCGGAGAAGCCTAATTTAACATCAATTGAACCTGTATCGGCCTTGTCTTGATTGTCGTTTTCTGTGCCTTCCATCCAAACAGAAATCATATAATATGCGGATTTATCGGCATCGATTTCCGTTAAATATCCTTTGGCATCTACCGTAGATGTGCTTGTGATAGTATCAAATGAACCAACAACATGGGTGGAATCTGCTACATCATCCAATACTAAGTTATATTTATCAGAGTCGGTGATTGAAGTGTCTTTTTCTGTGCCTGACACATATTTACCTTTTTCAACTGTCTCGCTGTCAGTTAATTTATTTTCGAATAACCAAGCAAGTGTCCCATTTGTTGCGCCAGCCGCAGGCTTACTTTCTCCAAATGAAACAACGGCAACTCTTGTCCATTTTGCAAGAGCAACGTCTGCTTCAGTGGTAGAACTCGTTGCTGTGATTGCGCAAGTTTGATTAAGGAAAACTTTCATTTTGGCCGAACCGGTGTTTGTTAATTTCACATAATATTGAGTATACATACTGTCCTTTGCGGCAACGGTTTTTAATTTTTCTTCGACATAAGCGCTATTAGCTGCACCATTTACCCAAACAGGTTTAACAAAAGTCATACCATCTTTTGAAGAAATGTCGCTTACATATGATGCTGTTGATTCCAGCTTGACTTCGTCTGCCCATTTTTCGGCATCAGTAGTTGTAGCTGCTGTGTAGTTTGATTTTTCTGTTGATAAATTTGTATCAGTTAGGCCGGCCATGTCTATTTTGAGTTTTCTCGTATCAGCTCTTGCGGTAATTTTTGTGTAGCTAGCAACAGCCGTCTTGTTCGTGGTGAACCATGCGAAGGTCCCGGTCGCCCCGGCCGCTAATGTTCCCGCTGTGAGGATCGATAGGCCGAGCATCATCTTTGTCTTTGTGTTCATAGTGTCTTTTTCCTTTTTTTGTGTTTTCTCTTCCGTCCCGCCTCGCCGATTGCGGCAAAAGCCCGCTTCTCTGGGCGGGTGGGCAATTATTTGGGCAATACTTCAAAGGTTTTAATCATGAAGACGCTTGGGCAAGCTACCTCTGAAAGCACTATTAGTATCAACCAAGAAAAAGGTCTTTGCAAGTAAAATTGATGAAAAATCATAACATGAGTGTGAAAATGGGACTTTTATTTATTATTTAACATGGTAAAATATGAAACGCAAACAAGGTAAACGTATATGGATAAGAAAAAGAAGATAGGCTTAATTATTGCGGGCGTTGCTGAATTAGCAATCGTCGTTTTCGTTATTGTCACTTCAATTCTTGTTACTGTTACCTTCCATGATCCAGATGTTGATGCCAACTATATGGCTCACAACTTAGCTGATAATGGCCCGTTCATTGGCTGGTTACAAAATAACCCAACGGCATTCTTATTCATTGTCCTTATTCCTATATTTATAATACTTGCACTTGATATCATCTATCTCGTTGTTGTCGCAACAAAGAAACACGTTGATATCTCTGATGCTGAACAAGCCGCTATTGCTGAACAAGCAAAGAAAGAAGCCAGAGCAGAACTTCTTAAAGAACTTCAAGAAGAAATGAAGAGCGATAAGAAAGAGTAATTATTTGAAAATAAGGGATGCGTCTATTAAAAAAGACGTATTTTTTATTATTTTGCTCTAATTATTCAAAAAAGATTGAATCAATCTTATTTTTTACTTATTAGGTAAAATATTTTCGCGATTAATTCGATAAATTTTATAGCAAAAAGATTTGACAATATTGCGTGTTTTAGTGATAATTCTTAACGAGAAACGCAAAGTCAGAGAAATCTGGCGGCGCAAAGCTAGAGGGCCTTCGAGAAAAGATGGCAGCCAGCTACCGCAGAAAGAGCGAATAAAATGTTTCGACTTTGTGGGCAACTGGCTGAAACGTTTCTCGTTCTATTGGGCTAACATCTATAACTGTTATTGGCTGCATGGGTTCCGTAGGCAAGGCTGATAATAGGAAATGATGAAATTATTATTTAAGCGGATTTTTTGATACGCTTTCCGAGTTTTTCATTTTGGAGGCAAACACCTTGGCAAATTTAGAAAATAAACAACCAGATTTGCAACTCCCTAATAACAAAAAAGGCAAACCAGATTCTTCGCTATACCCTACTTCTGCAAAATACGCGCGTAGGCGTAAGCAAAAAAAGATTGCCTGTATTGTTACTGGAGTGGCAGCCACCGGAGTTTTGATATTAGGTATCATCTCCTTTTTGGGCAAAGTCTCAGGACAGTTTACGATCAAGATGGATCCACGCGTGGCTCCTTCAACTTTGAAGTTATTTGATAAGGTAGATGGTTCAGCAAGCGAGCTTTTGACTGCTGATGGACTAGCTAACGCTCAAGTAACAACTGCTGATACTGTTTTTGAACATGTTGATACGCTTAAGAGCGACAATGACCTATATGGTTCACACAATCTTTCAAAAACAAAGAAAACAGAAGACGGAGAAGAAAAGACAATTGATCTCGCTTTAGCTTTTACCTTTTACGCGGAAAACATTTCTAGCAACGAAGATGCAATCTTTGATTACAAGATGACAATCGATGATTATGTTTCTCCAACTAACAGCGCTATGCAACCATATACATATTTACGCGTTGCTCTTTATGAGAATCTCTGGAAAGAAGATGGCACAGGTAGCCACGATTTCACGGTTTATGCCTTAGAAAGCGTTAATACTAATGCTGCAGGCGATAAGCGTGAATGTCTTTCAACATATAAGAAAGACAGCGAAGGCCGCTACTCACCATATTACACATATGATGGTAATCACGGTTATTGCGAATCTTTTGAAGATCCATATACGATTTTCAATCGCCAAGCAATTACTTTGAAGCCATTGCAAAGAATGAGATTCACAGTAGTTTGTTGGTTGGAAGGAAACGATCCTGATTGCATGGGTTCCGCTCCAGAAGGCGCATCTTTTACGTTCTCGATGGCCTTTAGTGCTCATTAATCCAATCACAATGAAGAAATACAAGACACACTACAAGGGAAAAGGGGTAATGTCCAACCATAAACTCTTATTGGTTGGTCTTTTATCATTTTCGCTTACTCTAGCGGCCTCTGTAACTTCAACATTCGCATGGTTTGCCGTGTCGGATTCAGGAAAAGTTAGATTCATGAAATTCAACATCACGGAAAATCATGCTTTAAAGATTGGGCTTAAGGATACATCGAATAAGATTCATTACTATGATTCTTTGAATGACTCTATTCTCCATGAATATTATCCTTCATATCAGGCTGGGTCTGCTCTTGCAGATACATCAAGCATGTATCAAGATTTGTGGTTAAATGAATCTACCAATTATGAAACGGCCCTTCCTATACTTAGAGCCGCATATTCCCAAAATGGTGATTACCACAAATCGGAGGTAGCCACTTCTGGCTTCTTCCAATTTGAATTCTATTTCTTGGCTGATTCAGACATGTATTTGTTTCTTGATTATGAAGATACGACTATCAAAGCCCTTCATGATGAGAATGTGAAAACTGCTGAAGCTTCAAAAGACGTAACTGCTAGCGATCTTGATAATGTCGTTAATGCGACAAGGGTATCATTCTTCTCAAAAGATGGTTTCTACATCTATGAGCCAAATCAGTTACATTCAAGCAATACCGTATTTGGTGGAGCACTTGATGCCACAGCAAAAGATACATATTACGATTTCAATAGTTATACAAACAAAGAAATTGTCTATGGCGAATATGAAGATGAAAGCAAGATTGTTTACGATTCTCCCTTAGAAGAAGATTCAGATTTAGACAATCCTGATGCAAGAGCAACCTGTTTCAATGCTAAACATAAGGCAGGCGTGTATCGTTTCAACTATAATAAAAGTGTAGAAAACGGCCTTTCTTTTAAAAAAGAAAAGACTTATACCCTTGAAGAGCTTTCACTTAAAGACGATCAAGGGAACTACGACCCTACTACAACTTATCCGCTTGCTAAGTTAAAAGAAAACGAAGCTACGAGAGTCGTGGTTACAATTTATTTAGAGGGATGGGACTTGGATGTCACCGAAGCAATAGGAAACGGTGCTTTCTCCCTCGCCCTAGGCTTTACGGGCTTAGGAACCCAATTCAGTGATTAAAGGAGAGTAAACATATGGCTGCTTACTTTGAATATTTGAAGGAGATGATTATTGCCTTCTTCCAAAACTTAGGAACATGGTTCAACATGCGTTTTGCATGTCCTTGGGCCCCCGTTCCATCGCAATTTGAATATTACAACTCTCTTTTTGCCACATATTCACCGAATTTCGGCTTTGGCGGATGGCTTTTCTTTGTGATATTTGCCATTCTTCTTATCGCCCTTATCGGTGGAATCTGTTTCTTGATTTTCTGGGTTATTAGAAAATATGTCCGTTTCAGAAAATCAACCGCTTCCGAAGAAAAACTCCAAGCGGAAGTTGAACGTCTCAATCTCGAACTTTACCAAACAATCAAAGAAAAAGACAGAGTCCTTGGCTTACAAGTTCGCTCCTTAGGTGTTGGCTCATCCGCTGGAGAAGGCAATGCCATAATTGCTAATGAAAATGAAAACGAATCCGAAGAGAAAAAAGAAGAACAAGATGAAAATGACATTCGTTTTCCACGTCTTACCCTTGTCGATCAGAAATATGATGGCAAAGAAACTAAGACTGCCTTACCTGAAGACGCTCAAAACATCACTTTAGCAGAGATTTGCGAAAGATTTAGATATTTCGCCTGCTCTCAAATGGGTCTTTATTATACCATTGATACGATTCGTGTTTTCTTTGCCGCCATGGGCACAGGAAAAATCATTATCCTCGAAGGTATCTCTGGTACAGGTAAAACTTCCTTGCCATACGCCTTAGGAAGATTCTTTAAACACAACGCCGCGATTTGCTCCGTCCAACCATCTTGGAGAGATCGTTCTGAATTATTAGGTTACTATAACGACTTCACTCATAAATTCACCGAAACCGAGTTCTTACGTGCAATTTATGAAGCAACATACAGAGATGATATTAATATTGTCGTTCTCGATGAAATGAACTTAGCCCGTATCGAATATTACTTCGCTGAATTCCTCTCCATCATGGAAATGCCTAACGTTGCTGAATGGAATATTTCCCTTGTTGCTGCTCCACGCGCTGACGATCCAAAACACGTTACTGATGGAAGAATGCTCATTCCTCAAAATATCTGGTTTGTTGGAACAGCTAATAACGATGACTCCACCTTTACCATTTCTGATAAGGTCTATGACCGTGCTATGTCCCTTTTCTTTGATAACAAAGGCGTTGAATTCAAAGCACCATTCACCGAAGCACTTCCTCTTCCATATACTTATCTTAAAAATCTTTATGATAACGCTATGCAAGATTACCCATTATCCAATAAGACATTGGAGAAATTCCAAGAACTCGATACATACGTAATTGAGCACTTCCGTCTTGCCTTTGGTAACCGTATCATGAAACAACTTAGCTTATTCGTCCCTTGCTATGTGGCATGTGGTGGAAGCGAGCTTGACGCTGTTGACTATGTCTTCCAATCCAAGATCTTAAAGAAATTCGAAGTTCTTAACGTCGCCTTCCTTCGTGACGAATTAATTAAGCTCGATGCTCAATTAACAAAACTCTTTGGCAAGAACGAATTCAAGCTTTCAAAAGCCAAAATCAAACTCTTAATCAAACAAAATTCCTAATCTGAACTATGGCAAAAGATACCTCAAACAAGCAAAAACTATCTAACGCCCAAAAAGCGTATCTCTCTAGAATGAAGAACCTCATTTCTTCTTCTAGTGCTTTTCAGTCTTTGCTTTTAGAGGTTCGCCAACAAGGAAAAAACTACATTCGCCAAACAGAACGTCTTGAATCTAAGCAATTTGATTCAAAGTTCGTTGATGAATTAGAAAAAGGCTTTGATGCCATTGATAGAATCATCACCAATCCTCGCACCTTCATTAAGGATGAACCAGAATTAGTCGAAGCAGGTTTAGCAAAAAAGATTAACGCTCAATCTATCACACACTTAGCTTCCCATACTCAATTTGTTCACTCAATTGATAAGAAAGGTAACGTCACCCCAGAAAAGATTCTTACAATCCATGCGGAAATCGATACCCAAATCTATGAAAATAGGTTTGTTATGACCTTAATAAAGAAATGCTCTCTTTTCATTGAGAAACGTTTTAACTACATCAAAGATCATGGCGAAACCCTTGATTCCGATCTTATCCTCATCAAATCAACATCTAATATTGATGGGGCTAAATACGAGATTGATTCCCGTATAAAAGTTTCTTCTCCATCAAAAGACAATGGGAATAAAGAGAAAAACGAAGAAATCCTTAAGAGATTAGTCGTTCTTCGCGAACGTTGCGCATACCTCATGCGTTCACCGTTTATGGTTAATGATATGGCTGGAGCAAAAGATGTCGCTAACCCAATCCATATGACCAACATGATTGTTAAGAACCCTTACTATCATGCCGCATATGAATTATGGAGATTCATTGATTCGTATACGGATTTAGGTGTTTCCTATTCCGTTTCCGAAACTGAGCAAGATTTCACCCAAGAATATTTCGAAGAGATATTCTCCCTTGTTTTGGCCGATATGCTTACTTTACATTCTAATCGTGTAAAGGATAGGCAAATCGAAAATAAGAAAGTCAAAGATAAAACCATCAATCCAAAAGTCTTATTCACCCTTGAAGATGAAACCTTCCATGATGGCAAATTCCTTTATGATCAATTCCCCGAACATAAGAAAGAACGTACCTCTCCTATGGCTTTAACGCCTGAAGAAGCGAGAGAAGAACGTTTGAGAATGGAAGATAATTATCGTGACGAAGTGTATAAGAAAACGCTCGTTGACGAAGAAATTGAAAAACAAAAATCCATCGATATTGCCAAAGAGGCCGTTGAACGTCAGAAACTCCTTGAGCAACTTCAAAGAGCTCGTCTTAAAGAACAAAGAGCCATTCAAAAAGCTCTTGAAAAACAAAAGAGGGAAGAAGAAAAACGCCTTAAGGAAGAACAAGAAAAAGCCCGTAAGGAAGAAATGGACGAACTCGAAAGAACACGTGAGCAAGTCCGTCTTCAAGCTGAAGCAGATAAAGGATATAAAGAGCCTAAACCAATTGAGGAAGAACTCGAAGATATCTATATTGCTCAACCTCTTGAGGAAATCTCCTTTGATAACGAAAACAAAGAAGAAGAAAATCTCATTGATGATTCTCCAATCGTTCCAGGAAAGAGAATCAAAGCGGAATTCATCAATGCTAAAGGAAGGCGTATTGTTATCTACGAAAAGGATGAACCTCTTCCAAGAGAGCCAATCGATGAAGAATCTTTAATTGATGAAACTCCTGTTGAGCAACATCTTGAAGAAGAGAAACCTGAAGAAATAACGGAACCAGTAGTTGATAAAACACCTATTGAGCCAGTAATTGAAGAACTTTCTTCCGAAAAGTTAGAAGATGTTCCTAATGAACCTTTACCGGTTGAAGAGATTGAACTTAGCG